>DASPSM010000372.1:0-5193 GCA_035623955.1 Planctomycetaceae bacterium | reverse complement strand
ATGGTCGGCCATCTGAGCGAGGCCGGCTACAGCGTCGCGGAAATCTCGCACATTGTCGGCCATTCCGAAGAAGTCGTGCGCTCGCTCCTCAAAAAAGCCGCCTAGAGCCGCGACCCCGAAGCGATGCACGTTCGCTGGGGTGTGCAGCTTTGCCCAAAAACGGGGACTGACCCCCTACCGGAAGGGCAAACCAGCGCTCCAGCCGCAACGGGTCAGGGGTCTGTCCCCGTTTTTGGGCAAAGCCGGGGTGTGCCGACAATCCGGCGAGCCCAAGTTTTCCCATATCAAGCGACGGTGCGCCGTGGCGAGCGGCACCCGCATTTCCGCTCCAATCGGCAAACTGACCCTGCGTTTCCCGTCTGCAATGGATGCCAGCGCTTCTGAGTGAAGCGGCCCATCGGAAAAAACGATACCCAGAGGCGCAATTCCGCGCGCTCCGCAGCCTGTCGACCGAGCGCCGGTCCCCGCAGCAACCTTCCAAGCAGACGCTTCGATGGCCGATCCACTCGCCAGAACTTTTGACCTGCTAAGTGAAAGCAAGGCGACTTCGGCGGTGGACCTGCTGATCGTGGCTCTCGATTCCAAATATGCCGCGATTCACGAAAAGGCGGTTGTGGCCTTGTTGCGGCGGGGCGCGACCCGCTGTCAGACCGAAGTCATTCGACGATTACCAGCTCTGACGACAGCGGGGCGCCGCTTGCTCGAAGAACAGGGCCTCCGCCTTTCCGGGACACTCCGCCAGTGCATTTTGCACGGCGATGGCGAGCTGCGAACTCACGCCTTCGAGGTGGTTTCGGCGGCCCAGTGCTATGACCAGGTCCCCACGCTGTTGCAAGTCCTGCAAAAGGCAGACGACCCGTCCCACGCGGACGTTTGCCAGACGCTCCAGACGCTGGTCAATCGCCTTTACGAACAGATCCATTTGGGCGGGGCTCGCCGAACCGGGGGCGACCGACTCCAGCGCAATCCGCCTCAAATTCGGCAGACAGTGCTTTCGGCCCTCGACGGGGCCTGCAGTCAATTCGAGACGCTGTCGTGCAAAACGGAAGTGCTGGAATCGATTCTCATCCTGGGCGATCCAGACGCGTTTTCTGTCCGCAAAGTCCTTTTGCATAGCACTCCGACCTGCCGCGACCTTGCCGGGTACCTGCTGATGTCGAGCACGCACCCCGGCGTGATGCGGCTGTTGATGGAATTCATGAAGCACAACTATCCGATCCCCAAGGCGCTCGACGCGTTCGAGCAACGCACGGATCCGGAATTCGTCTGTTTCGTGCTCGCAGAATTTCCCAAAATCCTCAACGAAAACCAGCAGAAAAACTTCAAGCAACTGACGGAAATCGATTGGATCACGCACCAGCTTTTGCCGCTGGAGTCCATTCCGCCCAGCCTGCATGAGTCGCTGGTGTGGTTTGTGCAGGCGACAGGCCTGAGCCACGAGGAAAAAACCGCCGTGCAAAAGTGGGTTCTGCTGCACGGCAGCGTGCAGGGACGAGCGGCTGCCGGCCAGGTGCTGGAAGCCTCGGACCCCGCTTGCGTTCGCGGAGTTCTGTTCGACAGCCTCGATTCCGAAGAGGAGGACGTTCAGGCCTGGGCGACGAGCCAATTGCGCACGCAGGGAGTCCCCGAGGCGCTGCAGCTGTTGATCGAGAGGCTCGACAGTCCCTTGCCGGCGGTGCGCGAAGCAGCGCGGGGAGAGCTCCACGGCTTCAACCTCGAGTTGCTGTTGGGCATTTTCGAGCAGCTTGAGCCAGGCGTCGGGCTGCGGGCGGGCGCCCTCCTCCAAAAGATCGATCCCGATTGCCATCAAAAGCTGCTCGCCGAGCTGAACAACCCGGTGCGCCGCCGTCGAATACGCGCCGCGCAAGCGGCCAGCCGCCTCGGGCTGGCGCACACCGTGAAGATCTCCCTCCTGGTCATGCTGTCGGATCCCGATTCGCAGGTCCGGCGGACCGCCGCCGAAGTCCTGGCGGACATTCCCAATGCGGACGTCGTCGCGGCGCTGACCGCCGCGCTGAACGACTCGAGCCCGCGCGTGCGTGAAGCGGCCGAGCAATCGCTCGACGCAATCCAGAAGCGCGGACTGCAGCCCTCCCAGCCGGCCGCCGACCCGCGGCGCAGAATTATGGAAGGCAAGGCGTGAAAGCGTTGCTCAGCGTGATCGCCCCGCAGTGCCTGGCCATTGTCTACCGCGGCCGGTCCGACTGGGCGCTGATTGCCTGCGCGGTGGCCTTAGTCGTTCTTACCGTTGTCGTCCTTTACTTTTGGAACACGCTGCGCAAGACGCGAGTCGGCGTCTCGGGGGGTTCTTCGAAGGACCTTTTCTCCGAGCTGTGCGAAGTTCACGAACTCAACCGGTTGGAGCGGTCGCTGATCGCCCAGCTGGCGGCCACGTACGAGCTGCCCCAGCCCGGTACGCTGTTCATCGATCCCTGGGTCCTGGATCAGGCGGGCGCCGCACCGGGCCCGGAAGCCCACCGGTATGCGGCATTGCGTCAAAAGCTGTTTGGCTCGCTGGAATAGCGAGTTGAGCTGCCAACATAGACTGGCGTTGCCGCGGCCTAAGTGGTCAGCAATTGTCCAGTGTGGCCTGCGGCCTTTCGCACTCGGGGCGTTCTACGGGCCGCATCATCACAATGCCGCCAGCCAATGGCCCCGGCCGGACTCGGCAAGGACGTCGCCTAAATCCCGCCCAGAACGGGAAAAAGGGAGACGGCTGTCCAATCAGCGACCTTTTCCCCAAAAATTTTCAAAGTGGATGATTGTGGTCGGTCTGCGTCCACGTGTAAGCTACCGAGGTTCGCTCATCGCACATCTTTCGGTTCCATATTTGCTTGCGTAGGAGCGCCTGCTCTCGCGGCTTTCCAAACCGTGATGTGGCGGATGAGCGATGAGCCGGGTCCTGGTCGCGTCTGTTGCCAAAGGTACTAGCCCATGGACGCCAGACTGAGAGTTCTCAGTGGACCTCATGCCGGTGAGACGATCGCGATCCGGCGCGGCAAACTCCTCATAGGCCGCGAAGAGGATTGCCACCTGCGGCCCGAAAGCGAGTTCGTCAGCCGCCATCATTGCGTTCTGCTTCTGGATGATTACACGCTCCGCATCCGGGATCTCGGGAGCAAGAACGGCACGTTCGTGAACGGACGGCGGGTGGGAACGGGCGAGACAATTCTGCTGCACGACGACACCATCTCGATCGGCGAAATGATCGGCCAGATCGACCTCACGCCCGCGACCAATGTGGCTCAGCTTCCTGCGGCGCTGCATAGCACGGGCGTCTTCGAGGGAGATACGGTGCAAGCTGGGAAGGCGGCGCCCGACACGGCCCCCGAGGCTCCCATGCCCGCGCCGGCTCCGGCTCCAGCTCCCGTCATCCACGACCTCACCGCGGCCGAGGCCGACAGCGACACGCGGACGCATCATCCGCCATCCGCATAGCGCAGCGGGCCGATGGCCGGAGTCCAAGCGAACCGAGAACAAGCACGCGGGTCGACGCTGGATAGCAACATTGCTGCGACTTCCGACCCGCGGAACGCCCTGTATCGCTTCCTGCAAGCCTGCCTGCGCATCGCAGCGCCCGTTTACTTGCGCTATCAGGCGCGCGGAGTCGAGCATGTGCCGCAGCGCGGGCCCGCGCTGTTCGTGGTCAATCACCAGAGCTTTCTCGATCCGGTGATGGTTGCCCTCCCGATTTCGCGACCGGTTCGTTTTCTGGCGCGCGACACGCTCTACCGCGGACCGCTGATCCGCGCGTTGTTCGACAAGATTTATACCATCCCGATTAACCGGGGAGCGGCCAGCTCGGCCACCATCCGGCAAGCGACCTCGCAGCTTCAGCAGGGGTTCCTTGTCGGTATCTTTCCCGAAGGAACGCGAAGCGCCGACGGCCGGATTGGAGCGCTCAAGCCCGGGTTTATCGCCCTCGTTCGGCGGGCGGATGTTCCGGTCATCCCCGTTGGACTTGCAGGGACCGGTGCCGCCTTTCCTCGCGGCGCCTGGTTCGTGCGACCCAAAACGTGCCGCGTGGTTTTCGGCGCTCCCCTGCAGCCAGAGATTCTGGCTCAGCTCAAGGGGCACGGCTCTGAACAAGCACTGCTGGAGGTCGTCCGCGACGCCATGCAACGTTGCTACGTGGAGGCACGAGATTGGCAGAGCCGCTAAGCGCCTCCTAGAATCTCTTGCGAGCGTCGCACGGGCGTTCGGAGCAGCGGCATGCAGCGAATCCTCAGTATCTCGGGCCTTCGGGGAATCGTCGGCGACGGGCTCGATCCCAATTACGTGCTCCGTTTCGCTCAAGCCTTGGGAATTCTGGCCGGCCGCGGCACGATTGTTGTCGGACGCGACGGTCGGGCGACGGGCCCCATGCTCAAGCGGGCCGTGTTGGCCGGATTGGAATCGGTCGGCTGCCGCGTGATCGACGCGGGTATCACCGCCACGCCGACCTGCGGGTTTTTGGTGCGGCATCTCAATGCGTCCGCCGGAGTGGAAATCACCGCCAGCCACAACCCGGTCGAATGGAACGGTCTCAAGCCCTTTTCCAGCGAAGGTGCTGTGTTCGACGAGGCGCGCGGCAAGTCGCTCCTCGCTTTGCTCGGCCAGGACTCTTTGGAGTTGTCGCGGTGGAATTCGCTCGGGCGGACCGAAGGCCGACCCGACGTCGGAGAGGCGCACCTGGCGAGGGTCCTCGAACAGGTCGACGTCGAAGCGATTCGCCAGCGGCGGCTGAACGTCGTGCTCGATTGCAATCACGGCTCAGGCAGCGTCCTGGGGCCAAAGCTGCTCGAGTCCCTCGGTTGCCAGACCGTCGTGCTGGGCGGCACGCCCGACGGTGCGTTCGAGCACCCGGCCGAACCCCTCAAAGAAAACCTGACCGGATTGTGCGACGCCGTGCGGGATCGCGGAGCCGATATCGGCTTTGCTCAAGACCCCGACGCCGATCGACTGGCGATCGTCGACAACCGCGGCCGATACATCGGTGAAGAACTGACGTTGGCCCTGTGCGCAGATTACGTGCTGTCCTGCACGCCAGGACCGCTCGTCGTGAACGGATCGACGAGCCGCCTGTCGGCGGATATCGCCGCGCGGCATCAATGCCCTTTTCATCGTTCGGCGGTTGGCGAGGCGAACGTCGTCGCGCGGATGCGAGAAGTCGGCGCCGTGTTTGGTGGCGAAGGAAACGGCGGCGTCATCGAC
>DASPSM010000523.1:0-2178 GCA_035623955.1 Planctomycetaceae bacterium | reverse complement strand
TCGCGCTGCCCCGGCACCACGCTGAGGGCTCGGCCGCCAACGCGATCTGCCACCTCCGTGGCGAACTGCAGCTGGCGCATGACCTCGAGTCGCAGGTCCGGACGACGGGAGGCAAACGTCGCGCGGCCGAAATCAACGATGCCCGTGAAACAAGCCAGCGACATCCCGCGGCGGGTCAATTCCCGGCCGATTTGACGCTGCAGGGCGGGCGGCTTGGCTCGCAGGCCTGTGTCCTCGATCGAGCGGAATCCCTCGTCGGCAAGGAAGCGAATCTGGTCCAGCGGCTCCGAGCCGGCGTGACGGCGAAACATGCCCAACTGGGGCGCGTAATTGCGGCTGAAACGGCGTGACGGGCTCAAGCTGCCGGCGGAGGCTGTCCCTCCCAGGGCCAGCGAAAGAGCCCCGGCGGACCCGATTTCCAGGAATTCGCGTCGATTCAGCATCAAATCGTGCTTTCCACCTGTCGTTTTTCCGCCGGCGGGCCTGCCGGACGCTTTCGCCGCAAATCCAAGCATCCCGGCTCGACAGCCCCCTTGCAAGGCAATTCCGCGGCCCGAATTCTGTGTCTCTTGCGTTAATAGCCGCCGATGGCTGCGGTTTCGGTGGCAGGAGGCAAAATTCGTCATGCGGCCACTTTTGCGACAGCATAGCCCGGCACTGGCCCGACTGTGCCAATTTGAAGTGCTTGGAGCGGAGGAAGAACGGCGCCTTTTCCGGTCGCTTAAGCAGGCTCGGCAGCAGGCCGCACGCTCGGTGCCCCGATGCGAGCCGCCTTCGGCCGATCGGACAAATGGGCCAAGGGCGCGCCTGACGGCGATCCGCAATCGGATCGCCCTTTCCAATTTGCGGTTGGTGGTTTCAGTCGCGAAGCAGTTCGTCGGCCCGCAGCAGTCGCTGGAAGACCTGGTGAGCGAGGCTTCGCTCCTTCTGCTGCGCTGCGTCGAGCGTTTCGATTCCGGGCGTGGCACCCGCTTCAGCACTTATGCGACGCGCGCTTTGGCTCATCACTTCGTCCGTCTCCGCAAGCGCGAAAGGCGGCGCTCGCTTCGATCGCTCTCGCCGGGCTTGTTGGATCGGACGCCGGCCAGAACGGCCCAAAATGGAAGCGTCGAGCGACTGATTCATCTGGAGGATCGGCAGCGGCTCGAGGAGCGCCTCGCAGCGCTCCCCGTTCGCGATCGGGACATAATCGCCGGCCGCTTCGGCTTGAATCGCGCAGAGCCGCAGACCTTTCGCGAGCTGGCCGCGTTCCATGGGCTGAGCAAGGAATGGGCCCGCGTGACGACGGCTGGAGCGCTGTCTCGCCTGCGCGAATCGCTTGCGGACGAGTGCCGCCCGTGACGAGCGAGACGTTCGTTTACCGCTCGCGGATGCCGGCCTCCGCCGCCCAAGTGTTTGCCTGGCACCTACGGCAGGGGGCCTTTCTGCGGTTCGTGCCGCCCTGGGAGCGGATGCGGTTGATCGCCGACGGCTATCCGATCCGAGAAGGCTCGCGGGCCGAGATCGACATCTCGATCGGCCCTCTCTGGCGGCGCTGGACCGCCGAACACACGAACTTCGAGCCCAGACGGCGATTCCGGGACGTGCAGATCCGCGGCCCGTTTGCTCGTTGGGAACATACCCATACAATCGAGCCCGAGGGAGCGCATGGAGCATGGCTGGAGGACCGCATCGAATACGCGCTCCCCTTCGGCCCCATCGGCCAGTGGCTCGCAAGCCGTTTCGTTCGACGCAAGCTCCGCGCGACGTTTGAATATCGGCATCGGACGTTGGCCGACGATCTTTGTGCTCATCTCACAGCGGCGACGAGGGCGGGGACCGGCAGCATGAGAATTGTGGTCACGGGATCGAGCGGGCTCATCGGCAGCTCTCTTGTGCCGTTTTTGACGACAGGAGGGCACAGCGTCACGCGCCTTGTCCGTCGCGACCGCGCGGGAGGGCAAGCAGTTCGCTGGGATCCCGTGCTCGGCACCATCGATCATGAAGGGATCGAGGGGCACGACGCCATCGTGCACCTGGCGGGGGAGAACATCTCGTCCGGACGCTGGAACGCGCGGACGAAGAAGCTCATCCGCGACAGCCGATTGGAGGGGACCCGTCTTTTGTGCGAGACCATCAACCGTCTGCAAAAGCCCCCCAAGACGCTCGTCTGCGCCTCGGCGATCGGCTTTTACGCAG
>DASPSM010000519.1:0-9489 GCA_035623955.1 Planctomycetaceae bacterium | reverse complement strand
AGGAGAAAAGGGGACAGGCGCATATATTGAGGAGCAGGAAAAGGGGACAAATGGAAGCGATCCGTCGCAGTCTTCGCCACGGCCAGCCGTACGGCGGCGAAGCGTCGACGACACGCATTGCCGAGAACCTCGGGCTGGAATTGACACTCCGCCCGCGGGACCCCCGCAAACAAGCATTCCGGCCGCGATGAGAACAACCACAAAAAGGCGCCTGTCCCCTTTTCTGTTCTTTCGCCCCCTTCGGGGGCTTTCCGCGCCGCGCTAGGCATCCTTGTCCACTAGCTCGCGCTAGTGGCTAGAGGAGTTTCGCCCCTCTGGGGCTGAGAATTGGGTCTACGTCGGTCCGCAGATCGATTTTTCGTACGAGACACGCAGCTCACCACGAAACCGGATTTCCTTTTCGGCCTCTCGCCGCGAGCTAAAACGCCCCTTCGTCGCCCGACGGCCCATAGAGCGCCGGCACGGGCACGTTGTTGAGACGCAGGTAGACGCACAGGTGGCCGCGGTGGTGGATGCTGTGGTTGAGCACCATGCTCCGCACGACGGCGATCCGCGGCATCGAGAAGAGCTTCTGACCCCCCTTCAGCAGCGTCCAGGTTTTCATGAAGTCGGCGTCCGACGTGGCAGCGATCGCCTTTCGCGCCTCGGCGACGTTCTTGTCGAACAGGTCGAGCATCGCTTGCCGCGTCTTGGCCTCGGGCAATTTGAATGGCTCGCCGCCCGGCGGGGCGATGTCCAACGATTCGTGCTTCAAAGTTTCGCTCGCCCAGCTCGGCAGGTCGGCCAGGTGTTTGCTCACCCAGCCGATCGTGTTCGACTTGGGATGGGCTTTCCATTCGAGCTTGTCTTCGGGAATCCGCTCGAGCACCTTCCGCGTGTTGGCCATTTCCTGGTCAAATTCTGGCAGCAGAGCCTGGCTGATCGGCATGATGCGCTCCTGGTTAGTACGCCCTGGAACATTGCGGGGTCTCGCACGGCAGATTGGCGGCGGACAATCTTTGGAGCCCCCGGCTCCTCGACAATGTGTACGCATGTACCCTATCGGCAATCCGCGCTCGCGTCAACGGTGTTTTTGGATGAACCGCTCCACGAAATCGAAAATTGTCAGGGTGGCCACCGTGACGACGGCCATGGTGACGGCCCCCGCGAATTCCCCCGCGCCGATCAAAGCACCGATGGCTGCCAGCACCCAGACGACGGCGGCGGTCGTCACGCCGATGATGACGTCGCCCCGCGACATGATCACCCCCGCGCCGAGAAATCCAATGCCGGTGACGACTTGCCCCAGAACGCGGGTCGCATCCCCGCGCTCGTTGCCCATGATCGCGCCCCTTCACGAAGATCGCGGTGCCGAGCACGATCAGAATGCAGGTCCGCATTCCGGTCGGCTTGCCGCGCAGCTCGCGCTCCATGCCGATCATGCCGCCGCAAATCATCGCGACGGCGATTTGCAGCCAGTACTGATGGTCGAACGGATTGAAGATTTGCATGCCAGTTTTCGCGAGTTAAGTGTTGTGTGGAGCCCGGGGCGAATCGCTCAGGACGTTCTTCTCGGCAAGAGCGCCAACCACGCCACGCCCAGCGCGCCGGCCGTTGCAGCCAACCCGAACGCCAGTCCGGGCTGGCCTTGCGACAAGAACCATCCGACGAGAAGACTCGAGAGCAAATCGCCGACGGCGTTCGTGAACGCGAGTATTCCAAACCCCAGCGAGCGCGAGTCGCGGGGAATCAATTCCGCGACGACCGCTTTCTCCAGCGTCTGCTCGACTGCGATATAAATTCCGGAGAGCAGAATCGCCGCGACCAGCCCCGGCAACCAACCGCTCGAGAGCGCCAAGAGCACGTTCGTGCCAACTCCCACCACGTAACCGGCCAGCAGCACTCCCCGCTTCGGAAACCGGTCGGCCAATGACCCGGTCGGATAGGCCGCCAGACCGCTCACTCCGTTATGCAGCGCGTAGAGCAGGACGGCAATCGAAATTGTTCCCGGCGATCGGGGGCCCTCCTCGCCGAGCGCGTGCGCCGCCAGCCAGATCAAAAAAGCCCGGGAAAAGTCCCCCAATCCGAAGCAGAACACGCCCCCCAGGAACAGAAAGAACATCGTCGGAAAGCGGCGCTCTTTGTTCGTAGCTTCGGCGGCCCCAGCTTGTGGCGGAGCCTGCGGCGGGGGCTCCGGGACGGGTCGCACCCTTTCTCGAACCAGAAAAATGATCGCTGCGGCCGCGAAGAGGCCCGGAAAAAACGCAAGCAGCAACGTCGAGCGAAATTGCAGCCCCATCCCGATGCAGACTGCGGCGGCCAGCGGCCCGAAGACCGCTCCGAGCATGTCGCCCGTCCGTTCGAGGCCGAAGGCACGACCGTAATGCGTCGGTTCGACGGCGTCACTCAGCAGCGCGTCGCGCAGCGGCCCGCGATAGCCGCGGCCGATCCAGGCCGTGCTCCGCAGCGTGACAAGCGCGGGCACGCTCTGCACCAGCCCCAACGCCCCCGTTGCCGCCGCCGTGACAAGATAGCCCGCGGCAACGAACGGTTGCTTGTGCCGCACCGCGTGGCCGATGAGGCCGCCGGCAAGCTTCGAGAGGCTGACCAGAAAGTCGGCCACCCCCTCGATCAGAGCCAGCGCCCCCGGACCGTGGCCGATTGCGGCCAGATACAACGGCAGAATGGCCGTGCTGAGTTCGTGGCTGCAATCGGAAAAGAAGGTCGCCAGAACGATGCCGGCGACGGTGCCGTTGATCCAGCTCGCTCTGGAGCGTTTCACTTCCCGCGGCGCGCCATCTTCACGTACTGCAGCCGCATCTTCTCGAGCTCGACGTAATAGTGCTGCACGTCCTGAAAGCCGAACGTGCGGCCCATCAGATCCGCGTTGGGACCGAGGACGACCGTGCAGGGGATCGGCTTGGCTTTGAGAATCTGGGCCACGCGCGCGTCTTTGTCCGCATCCAAATGCACGGGGACGAAGTTGCTCGAAATATAACTGACGAGCTCGGGATTGGTCAGGGTCTTCGAATCGAGCTCGCGGCAGTAATGGCACCATTCGGCCCCGAAGACGATCAGCATCGGCCGACCGGTGGCCGCCGAGACTCGATGGGCCTCGTACAAATCGTGGAACCAGGCGACTCCCGCGGACTGCTGGGCTTCCATCCCCGCCGCCGGCCAGGCGTCCCCGCGCGAGTCACAGGCCGACAACAAGACGCAGGCGACAACGGCGATCTGACTGAGTGCACTAAGCCGAGGCATGTCGATCGGCTCCGCGAGAATTCGTGTTCCCCAGTGAGAGCTTGGGGGCCGAGGCGCGTGGCATCGGTCCCGCTTCGGGCCTTAATTCGACAGGGAGAGGGGAGTGACTGGACCGAATTCAACGATCGTGCGGGTTTTTAACCGGAACGCCCCGACTTGAAAGCACCAATTTCGCCGATTTTGCGCGAAATTGGTTCAAGTTTTGGGGCGAAGCATCGGAAGAGCGAACCACCAAGTTCTCGTTAAGAGGATTCGCCACGGGATGAGAAGCTGGCGAGTCGCTGTTTTTTCTACGAGGCACGAAGACGAGGAAACCCCTTCTTGCGTTAACTCCGAAGGAGTGGCACTCTGCCTGGCCACGGGTGTCAACCCGTGGGATGCAAGCTCGTTCTAAGATGTTTGAGCCCCCGAACGGGGGCGGCAGACTCACACCAAGAGTGTCGCCCCTTCCGGGGGCTTTTCGCGTCGCGCTGGGGATTCGGTCCACTAGCTCGCCAGCATTTTGCATAAACGAGCGCAAGTCGATGATTTAGCACCGGTTGAATATTGCACGATGGAAGTTCGAGGTGAGACGCACTTCTCCCAAGCCGACAGCTCTGCTGTCGTTCCGGAACCGACGACCGGGTACCCGCTAGCGGGTGCGTCGGCTTGGGGCAGTGGACGCGGCAATGATTCCACAGTCGATTGATGCAGCCCGCGTCGCTCTCACAAGGACTGAGGACGCAAATGCAAAACGTTGTCTGACTCAGGGGTCGAGGAGACGGCGCGATGGGACGGGGACGGGACGAGGGACGGGACGCAGGTGATCTTCTGACCCTGGGCGCTTAGAAGTGGCCGGTCCGTGCATCCGGCTCACCCTCCGTCGGCTGCCGCTCCTCCGAGCCCGCGTCATCATCCTTAAACAAATCGGTAAACAGATCACGCTCAACGCCGAGCGACTTCCGCCACGCCGGGGGCACGTCGAGAGCCCCGGCAGCCCGGAGCTCATCGACGGTAATCAAGTGTCGGTCCTCCACAGATCTCCTCCAGGAGTTTCGCTTGCGCCGGCTCCAGCTCGACCAGTAGCGCCAGCACATTCAGGACGTTCCCTGGTACCCAAGCTCCGCTTGGGCACCCACTTTCTCGAAGCTCCGCTTCCCGTGCGCTTGGCTCTGATGTCGCACTCGATTCAAGCAGGCCGTGGGACCGAGGGGCAAATCGATTCTGCCCTTGGGGGCAGCGCCTCAGTCGGATGCAGCCATTGCTCTGACGGTATTACTCCTCTTCGTCGTCGTCAGGGAATGAGACGTTCCCCAGCTTCAGGTCGTTCAACAAAATGCCGAACGACTGAAAAGCGTAGTACGCGCGGCGGACCTCCGGCCATCGCTTCCCAAATAGCTCGGCTTTTTCTGCCTGCCACTCTTGCAGCTCTTCGTCGCTAAAAGGCGAGGGCCGATCCAGATAGGCACCGGCAAAGTCGAGGATGAAGGGGGGCGACACGATCGACATCTCAAGGGCCAGGAGTTCGTCGTCGTTCGCGATGAGCCTCGGGACCGCAAATTGCAGGACGGAGTTGACGGCCCTATCGCGCAGACGAAAATAGACGTTGCGTTCGTTCTCGTACAGCGATCGATGGCGGTAAGACTTAATTGCGGTCTTCGCATCGGTCGCATAGACTACGCCCTCGCTCCCCCACCCCAATTTCGCGGTGAGCGTTCTGCCGGTTCGAACGGCGTAGCTGGAAAGCCGATCCCATGAGTCGTGATGTATCGAGGGCAGATCGGACGGCGGCTGGATATTCATCGGACGTTCAACTGTTCTTGATCGTCGAGGGAAAAACGTACGCCCTTGCTCAAATCGGCCCGGATTTCGTCACCCTTCGAGAACCCGCCGACCTGCCCGCGGCCGATGCCGAGGTCGTGATGCTGATCGACGGCCGCGAACAAAACAGGTGGCGAGTCACGCTGCAACATCGAGTGGTTCAGTCCGAGTTGGACGTCGCCACGGCCGACAGGTGAAGGTTGCAGCTCCCGAAGCGAGCCATTCTCTGGAAGCTCCGCTTCCCGCGCCGTTGTGCGAGCCCGGCGAGCCGACAACGTCAGCTATCGGGTGCTTCGGTTCGTTTCGATTTTCCGTCCACGCCTTCGGGCTGGTCCTCCGAGCCCGCGTCATCATCCTTAAACAAATCGGTAAACAGATCGCGCTCGACGCCGAGTGACTTCCGCCACGCCGGGGGCACATCGAGAGCCCCGGCAGCCCGCAGCTCATCGACGGTAATCAAGTGTCGGTCCTCCACAGATCTCCTCCAGGAGTTTCGCTTGCGCGGGCTCGATCTCGACGACCAATCGACCTCGGCCTAACTTGAGTCAGATCAATTGTCACGCAACCGCAGCAATCGCTCAAGACTCTCAGCGAAGCGCGCCAGGTGCAGGCTGCTGCGCCGGTGCCCATGCACTCCTCATGATTTGTTTTGTCTCCTCGAGCTTCTGTGCGGGTTCTTCGAATACCTGCCGAACCTCCGATATCAAATCGCTCCTTTGAAACCCGAAGCGTTCACTTGTCTCTATCTTTTTAATCACTTCAGCAAGCGTTCGTTCACGCTGGGCTGGCGGGACCATTGCTGCAATCATTTCCAGGTGCCAATGAAAGTTAATGTTCCGAATGTCGACGTTGGGTTCGAACCCCGCTGCAAGATCCCGAGCGATCCAAGCCTTCTCTATGGCTCGGAACGTCGCGGAGGGGGATTGCAGCGAGCCAGTTGTCGGCGTCATCCGGAGCCTAACCTTTCCTCGATAGCTCTGGTCACCGTACGCACATCTCGTCTCGACGACCTCGCATAGAAACCGATCATGCGTCTTTTCGCCTGCGGGTCTGCGTGGGTAGTAAAGGATAGTTACCGCCGCGTGCGGGGTGCAGCACCCGAACGCAAAGATCCCGCCATTGGGACCGTCGACCGCCGTGTGATCAACGTCGAGTCTTGGAAAATCTCTTGGCGGGGCCACCCGACGCGCACCGTCAACTAAATGCAGTTCATCGCCGCATGCCATGTGCCAATTCCCTGAAACATCCTGATATTCGGCGAAGCCACCAACGAATGTTCCTTGGTCGATAGCCATTGCCGGTTTGACAGGAAGCAGCGCCAGAACGACGAGAATCGCGCTAAGGCGGGAAGCCATTGAATCACCTCATTCTCGCTGAATCGGAACCGTTCGATCGACCTCTTCGATGACGTGTTTCCCAGATATGAGGCGCAGACGGACCGTGACCCTCTCGCCCGGCGTTTCGCCCACCTCGTCCTGGGCCATTGTGGCTCGCCACGGTGAGGGATTTGCATCGCTCGGCATCGGCAAGCCTTTGTGCCACATGACATTTCCACGTGGGCCGATGAGCTGCAGCTCAAGCGATGGCTGCAAGGGCGCGTTCGCAACACTAATTCCAATGTAGCCGCCGTCGTCCCGGCTGAGCTGCACCACGATATCGTCAAGCACGGCGTGCTTAGCCTGAATCTCCCACAGAACGACCAGTGCCAAGGGAAGACTCCAGACGAAGCAGATCCAATCCCTGCCCAGGACAAATTTAAGAATGCCCAGAACGTAGGACCACAACCCACCGATAAAGTTCGGACGTACTGCTTTTCTATAGGCCCCGTGAAACTTGCGACGGTATTCGGAGATCGTGCGTGGGAACTGCAACAGACAGCCCAACTCGGATTCTGTCACTGAGTTCACTCGTCGATTAAGTCGGCGACTCAGGTAATGGAAAGCTGTTTCCGCCCCGTGTTCTACGAGGCAGACGACCTCTGCCTCGGTGAATTGATCTAGATCGGTGCGCACTGACGCAATGTCCTTATAGTGTTCGTCCGACGCCTCGGGCGTTCCTGGCCAATGGCGGTCCCGGTCATCCTTCGGGAACATCTCAAGGTGCAGGACACCGGCGCCGTCGACGGTGCGCATGTCAGAATCCGCGACCCGGTGCATCAAAACGTCGCTCGCACGAGCGTTTCGACGGATGAAACCGGTGAATGTCGCGTCCAACCCAACCTGGAGCGGAGGCCCTGCATCGCTGACAATGAGCAAGAGCGGATCCGATCGCCAGGGGAATTGCTGTCCCGTGGCGTGCAAGAGCGTGAGAACCCCAAGGTTATCAAACACGCCGCCGTCGGTTAGGAAATGGACCGTCGACTTTTCTCTGTGCGCAAATTCGATTTGGACCGGGGAAAACGCCGGCGGAAATGCGGACGATGCAGCGACTGCTCGCGCCAGCAAGCAGGATCGTTCTTCGCTTAATATGTCGACGGTCCAGTCAGATTTATATACGGCGATACGTCCGTTGCCCGCCACAAAAGGGCTACCATCTGTTAGGCTGGTCGCCGTGAGATACGCGTATGGATGGACGTCCCCGAGCGTAGCACCATTGAATAGCCATGTGTCGTACTGCGCGAGGAGCGCGTCGGCAAGTTTCCGACGCGCGCCGCCGTAGCGCTGCGAAAGCAAAAATGCGACAATTGCCCCACCCAGCAGCAGTGCTCTGGCGACTTGCGGCCAAAGTGCCAAATTGAGCGTGCCTTGGAGCCAGGACCAAGCTAAACCGAGTCCCAGGTATAGAGCTAGCACCACGAGCACCCACCACGAAAGCCAACGACGAAACACCCTGTTACGCAAGTCACACCGCACGCAGCTAACGAGCCTTTGGACAGAGTAAGCCAGTGGGCTTACAGCGAGCATGCGCGGATTTTCGGGCCAGTGAAATGTGTCACTCTTGGAGGCCCAAAGCCCGGCGAGTACAGCGCCCCCCGAAACACCCAGTACGATCGACGTCTTGTCGATCATCTGGTTTTTGATGAGCGTTAGAAGCACGCCGAGGTGGAACAGGGTTGCGCGAAAACCGCCTCCGGAAAACGCGACCGCAACGCGCTGTCGACCGGAGACAGGGGCGACCGATTCCGGGTAGGTTGGACTCCTTCCCGAAGGTGGTTGGTCGGCTATCTCGCCATCGGATGCTCGCCGCTCCATAGCGCCTCCGTCGGGATGAAGTGAGCCCATCGCAGACGAGATTCGGCTTTCGGGGATAGCAGTATAGCAGCGCTGTGCGCTATTGGCGGGTTTGCTGCGCCAGTGCCCTTCTCGTACATGTCGCATGCTGGCGGGGCAGGATCCTACTGCGTGGCGTCAAGGCCCGAGCAAAATCTCAAAAACTGATCTTGGCCGGCTGATCAGGCGCGGAAGAATTATTGGTGTCGGGCGCTGCGCCCCAGGGGACCGGTGCGCAGTCCCATAGACGCTTACAGACTAAAGCCCCCCTCACCCCCGACCCCTCTCCCGCAAGGGGCGAGGGAAAGAGTGGTGTGGGGCGGGACACTAACAACAACGAGGGACGCGAGCGCGGCGGGACTCGATCACCCGCCCTCACCCTACGCTCTCCGGCTCGACTATCTTCGGCCCTGAGGCTCAGACCCGGAGGGACCTCGCCGAAGTCCAGCGGACTGGGCGAGGGTGAAGCGCGATGGGACGGGACACGAATTTCCTATAGGAAGTTGACCCGCAGAATTGGTGACCCGACCGCTCAGGTCGGTGTTTCTGGGCAAGCTGCGTGAAGAATTCCAACGCCCGGCCAAGGGTGCGTTTGCCGGCAAGAGTAGGTCCCGCCTGCCGGGCGGCGACCTCAGCCTTGGTCGTGCTGCGTGACTGCTTGAGTGCAGCGACAACAGGTCCCGCTCGGCAAGCGGGACCTACTGGCGGGACGGCACGCGAATGCGGGCCCTCACCCTGCCTCTCCCAGCAGACTGGGCGAGGGGCGGACGGGACGGGACACTCGGGCGAACCGGCGAGTTCCGAGTCCAAGGGCCGAAAGTCCGAGGTCGGATCGGGGGCCAGATCCGCCTTGACCTTGGACTTTGGACCTTGGACCTTGGACCGATCGCTTGGGACGGGACACGAACAGCGGCCCTCACCCTGCCCTCTCCCAGCGGACTGGGCGAGGGTGGCGGACGGGACGGGACACGAACTTGACCGGGGAATCCCGAGCTAAATCAGCCCCTCAGCCGCCTCCACTTTAGAAGTGGAAGTCGAGGCCGATGTTCAGGCCTTGGGCCCAGTAGCCGGTGGTGTGGAAGATGTTGCCCGGCTCGTTGGGGCCGCCGGTGCCGTAGGATGGGTCGGAGGGGACCAGGGTCGGGCTGACGACGCGCGTGACCTGGTCGCCGGGGCGGATCACGTTGCTCCAGTAGACGAACGTGTATCCGAGCCGAACCGAGATGTAAGGGGTGAGCGC
>DASPSM010000501.1:0-11342 GCA_035623955.1 Planctomycetaceae bacterium | reverse complement strand
AATGGAGACGCCCCCCCGCGCCAACGATTTCGCCGAGATTGTCCGCAAGGTCGGCGTGCTGTCGAAGGATGCGCGGCGGGTCGAGGTGGCGTTCGAACGGATCGTCCCGCGAAATGGGAAATTGTGGACGGAAGACAGCCGCGGCGGCGTCGATGTTCCGCTGGGCCGGGCCGGGGCCACCAAGCTGCAGCATCTCAACCTGGGTCGCGGCACCTCGCAGCACGTGATGATCGCCGGAAAGACGGGCTCAGGCAAATCGTCGCTTTTGCACACATTGATCGTGAACACGGGACTGCATTACGCGCCCGACGAAATGCAGTTTTACCTCGTCGACTTCAAGAAAGGCGTCGAATTCAAGACCTACGCCAGCCACGCGATGCCCCACGCGCGAATCATCGGGATCGAGAGCGATCGCGAGTTCGGCATCAGCGTGCTCGAGCGTCTGGACGGCATCTTGAAAGAGCGCGGCGAGCTGTTCCGTAAAGTCGGCGTGCAGGACATCCGCGGTTTCCGCAACGCGCGGCCGAACGAAAAACTGCCCCGCATCCTGCTGGTTATCGACGAGTTCCAGGAATTCTTCGTCGAAGATGACCAGCTTTCGCAGGCGGCCAACCTGCTGCTCGACCGGCTCGTGCGCCAAGGTCGTGCCTTCGGCATGCACGTCCTCTTGGGCTCGCAGACGTTGGGCGGAGCCTATTCGCTCGCCCGCAGCACGCTCGGCCAGATCGGCGTGCGAATTGCCCTGCAGTGCAGCGAGAGCGACGCACACCTGATCTTGAGCGAAGAGAACGGCGCCGCGCGGCTGCTCACGCGGCCCGGCGAAGCGATCTACAACGACTCCAACGGCCTCACCGAGGGGAACCATCCTTTTCAGATCGCGTGGCTGCCCGACGATCGCCGCGACCACTTCCTGGGCGTCATCCAGGACCGGACGCAGGAAATGCACCTGCGCTTCGATCCGGCGATCGTCTTCGAGGGGAATCTCGCGTCGGACCCGCGGAACAACGAGGCGATCAGCCAGGCGATCGAGCGATTCAGCGCCCTCTTCAACGGCGACGCGCGACGGCGCGAGGCGCTCGGCCTGTGGTTGGGCGAGGCCGTCTCGATCAAGCCCCCCACGCGCATCCAGGTCACTCAGCGGCCCGGCGACAGTCTGATGATCATCGGCCAGGATTCGATCGCCGCCCAAGGGATGATGGCCGTCTCGATGATTACGCTCGCCGCGCAGATTCGCCCGGCCGGGCCAGACGACCCGTCACCCGCCCAGTTCTTCGTCCTCGACGGCGACGCCAACGATGCCGAGGAGATCACGCGCTGGAAACAGATCGTCGAGCAGCTTCCGCACCGCATTATTCGCGCCGGTCAGCGGGAAGCCGCCGCCGCCGTCGCCACGATCGCCGCCGAGGTCAGCCGCCGCAAAGAGGAAATGGGCAAAGACCAGCCGCCGACCTTTGTGTTCCTCTCGAATTACAGCCGCTTCCGCGACCTGCGGAACGAGCAGGACGAATTCGGCTTCGGCCGCGTCGACGAATCCCGCGGCCCGCAAGCAGGCGCACAACTGGCCGACATCTTCAAGGACGGCCCCGGCGTCAACGTCCACTCGATCGTCTGGTGCGATACCTACAGCAACCTGACCCGCTGGATCACGCAGTCGACCCTGCGCGAGTTCGAGGTGCGCATCGCCTTCCAAATGAACTCGGCCGACTCGAGCAGCCTGATTGACTCCCCAGCCGCCTCACGCCTCGGCAACCACCGGGCGCTGCTCTACTTGCGAGAACTCGGCACGACCGAAAAGCTGCGGCCCTACGCGATCCCGTCGCCCGAGTGGGTGTCAAAAGTCGCGGCCAGCTTCCGCCAGGCGATGCCCACTCCTTCGCCTGCACCTCCTCGGCCCGCCACCCCGCCACCGCCGCCTCCGAGGGCCGAGCCGCTCGCCGCCGACGAGGGAACGCTCGCGCCAGAACTGCCGGGCGATCTTTAATTCGCCAATCCGCGCGACAGCGTGACGACTAAGCTCTGGCGAGCACTCGTCGCAGGGTTTGGGGTAGATCGATCACCGCGAAATAGGTTGCGGGATAGAAAAAGTCTTCTCCCGATTCATCGACGATGCGAAGCTGTTTATGCTTCGTGGCATCCTCATCGGGCAGTACCTCGTAGACCTTGCGTCGTTCGAGAGAGACTTCGTAGCCCTTGTTCCGAAGGCAGATCGCAAATTCCCGCCGTCTTGGTGCCATTGATCAGTCCAAGTACCGCTTGATCTTGAATTCCTTGCGTCCGATGCCGGATGCTTCGTATCAGTGGATCTCGGCGCGACGCAACGTACCATCCGGGAGCCTCACCAGCGCGTCACCCTTACGCTTGCGCCAACGTCCGCGGCCATACACTTTTCTGAGTCGCGGAAGCTCCGGATCGACCTTCCTGTCGCAAAGGTTTCGATCTTCACGATCCGGCCGACGATCGTAAAGTGCATGCACAAGTGTGAAACCTGGCTCGGACGCGGTCAAGCCGATAACCGCCCAGCCTCGGCGCAGCGCGATTCGGTTGATCGACACCGACACACTCGCTAAAAGTGGCTCAGAGGTCGCCGCGAGCGGCGACCCGCTTCTTTTCTGGCGACGAGCGGAACGACTTTCATGACTTCCCCCATTCGTGTGGCTGTCACCGGCGCGGCCGGGCAGATTGGTTATGCGCTCATTTTTCGGATCGCCTCCGGCGAGGTCTTCGGGCCCAAGCAACCGGTGATTTTGCATCTGATCGAAGTGCCGCCGGTGATGGGGGCGCTCGACGGCGTGATGATGGAGCTGGACGACTGCGCGTTTCCGAACCTGGCGGGCGCCGTCAAGGCGGACAGCGATCATCTGGAAGACGGCTTCCGCGGCTGCAATTTCGTCCTCTGCGTCGGCAGCATCCCGCGGAAAGAGGGGATGGAGCGGAACGATCTGATCCGCATCAATGGGCCGATCTTTACGAACACGGGGAAGGCCATTCAGGCGGCGGCCGCCCCGGACGTGCGGGTGGTGGTGATTGGCAACCCGTGCAACACGAACTGCTTGATCGCCATGCACAACGCCCCTGAGATTCCGAAGGAAAGCTGGTTCGCGATGACGCGGCTCGATCAGAACCGAGCCACCACACAACTCGCGCGCAAGGCGGGGGTCGAGGTTGCGGCGGTCAAAAGCGTGGGCATTTGGGGCAACCACTCGGCGACGCAGTTCCCCGACTTCTATCATGCGACGATCAATGGACGCCCCGCGACCGAGGCAATCAAGGATGAGGCCTGGCTGAAGGGCCCGTTTATCGAAGGAGTGCAGAAGCGGGGAGCCGCAGTCATCAAGGCCCGCGGAGCCTCGAGCGCGGCGTCGGCTGCCAATGCTATTGTCGACACCGTGAAGAGTATCGTCACGCCGACGGCCGCTGGCGATACGTTCAGCGCGGCGGTTTGCAGCAGCGGTGCGTATGGCGCCGATGCGGGACTGATTTTCGGCTATCCGCTGACAACCGACGGCAAGACGTGGAAGATTCCGCAGGGGATCGAGCATAACGATTTCGCCCGCGAAAAGATCAACATCACCCTCGCGGAGCTGCGCAGTGAGCGAGACGCGATCCGAGACTTGCTCCCCGGCTGAACCCTCGCTGAACGGGACCAGCCTCTCCGCCGAACCGGTGCTGACCACGCCGTGCCGTGAAGCGGCCCTGCTTCGCGAATGGGACAACCAGTTTGTCTGGCATCCCTTCACGCCGATGCTTGCCTACCGCGACGAGGGGGCACCGATCATCGAGGCGGCCGACGGATTTTTTTTGATCGATATCGAGGGGCGGCGGTATCTCGACGGCATTTCGTCGCTCTGGTGCAATGTTCACGGACACCGCGTTCCTCAAATCGACCGCGCCATCCGCGAGCAGCTCGACCGCGTTTCCCACACGACGCTCTTGGGCCTCTCGAGCGTGCCCTCGATTGAATTGGCCAGCGAGCTGGTCGCCCGCGCGCCGCGAGGGTTGTCGAAGGTCTTTTATTCCGACAGCGGGGCCACCTCCGTCGAAGTCGCCCTTAAGATCGCCTATCAGTACCATGCGCAGAAAGCCGGTGCGCCCGTCGCGCCCCGCCGCGACCGGTTCTTGTGCCTGGGCAGCGCGTACCACGGCGACACGCTGGGCACGGTGAGCGTCGGCGGGATTCCCCAGTTCCACAGTGCTTACCGCGATTTGCTGTTCAAGACGGTCACGGTGCCGTCGCCCGTCGCGTTTCGCACGCCGCGAGGCTTCACAGCGGCCGCCTACCTCGATCACTGCCTGGCCGAGATGGAGCGGCTGATCGTGGAAAATCGTGACCGGGCCGCCGGATTTGTCATCGAGCCGCTCGTGCAAGGGGCGGCCGGCATGCTCGTGCATCCACCCGGTTACCTGGCTCGAGTGCGAAAGCTGACGCGCGAACACGGCATCCTGCTGATCGCGGATGAAGTCGCCGTCGGTTTTGGTCGGACCGGAACGTTTTTCGCCTGCGAGCAGGAGAATGTCTGTCCGGATCTGTTGTGCGTGGCCAAGGGCCTGAGCGGCGGTTATCTGCCGCTGGCCGCGACACTGGCCACCGACGAAATCTACGATGCTTTTCTTGCGCCCCCACACGAAGGGAAAACCTTCTTCCACGGTCACACCTACACCGGCAATGCGCTTGCGTGTGCGGCCGCCTTGGCCTCGCTGCAGCTCTTTGACGCGAACCGGGTGCTCGACAATGTGCGCGCCAACGCCAGACGGATCGCGGAGCGGCTGGTCGCCTTGAAGAACTCGCCCGTTGTCGGCGAGATTCGCCAGAAGGGGACGATGGTCGGCATCGAACTGGTTCGCGACCGGGCGACGGTCGAACCCTTTCCGGCCGCACTGCGAATGGGACACCAGGTGACACTGGCCGCACGCAAACGTGGCGTGATCATTCGACCGCTGGGCGACGTCGTCGTCTTGATGCCCGCGCCGGGGATGCCCGGCGACCTGGTCGATCGTCTGTGCGATGTGGCAATGGAATCGATCGAGGAAGCGACCGCGACGGAGCGATGAGTCGGCGTGAAGGCGGCGTCGCTACGACCGGGCCGCGTACATTTCGGCGTATTCGACCACCCAAAGATCGATCAGGTTTAGCAGCGATTGCAGGTCGACCTGGCTGAGAAACTGGTAGTGGGTGCGCTGGAAGACTTCCTTGTTGCGGATCGTCCCCTTGCCGACTAGCTCGAGGATATGGGCCGAACTGAACGGGCGAACTACAATCTCCAACCGGCTGTATTCGGTGGCGGCTGATCGGCCGCGGGCCAAAGCGATATCGTCGCGGCTCACGCGGGCCCCCCAGCCCGAATCGCCCACCACGGTTTCAAAACGAAAGCCGGGGCAGAAGTCAGCCAGTTTCCGCAGGCAGGCTTCGATCTGCTCGGAAAGCTCGAGCCGGCAGCGGGAATGCTCGCCGTGCAGCTGCTCGTCGGAGAGCTTGCGGTCGGTTTGAAGCTGCTCCTGGCTGCTGCGCGTATTTGCGCCGCGGCTCAGAGCGCGTTCCAACCGTTTATCGAAATCCATCGGAATTCCCGCAACAGAGAGAGTGACCCCTAATTTTAGAGGGGGCAGCGCCTTTTTTCGACTCGCGAAAGTCGACTATCGGTCGCGGCGCCGGCAGGCGTGAACAAGCAAAGGCCGGCCGGCGCGTCTGTCAGGAACTGCATTGCAAGGATTGCAAAGAGAGTTCCGGGAATGGATCGCGCGCGGAGCCTTTGGGTTAGTTGGGAGCAATGCGCGCACGCCGCATTTGAGGGATGCATGCATCGTCGCTTTCGTGTTTCCCTCGATAATGTCCAACAGCGAGTCGGGGCTTTCGGCGTCTGTTGCCGGTCGTTTGGCCGACGTCGCCGACGGCTCGACAATCCGCGTTGTCGGCTCGGGTTTTGCATTAGCAAGCCGAGAGAGTGCTCGAGGATCGCTGCCCAAGCCGTCTCGGGGCCCCGCCGAAAATCCGGGTTCAAAACCGGCGGAATCGGCGTGGATTTGATGGCTTGCGCGCCGAAGAGGGCGCCTTGCCTAAGTCACACCGCCGTCCGATAATAGCTCGACGTCGGCGCGAAGACGGGCATGCTGGCGGCCGGGAGGGGGGCCGTTGGATCCGGAGACGTTTCGCCGCGAAGTCTTCCAGGCCAGTTGGCACTGGTGGCTGGCCCTGTTTGCCATCGTGGCGGTCGGCGCCTGGCTCTTGTTCCGCATTCGAGCACGGTTTCGCGATAGTGAGGATCCTGCCGAAGACAACCATCGA
The DNA here is from genome assembly GCA_035623955.1 of Planctomycetaceae bacterium. GTDB lineage: Bacteria > Planctomycetota > Planctomycetia > Planctomycetales > Planctomycetaceae > DASPSM01. The sequence continues at coordinate 5,062 of DASPSM010000501.1, read as the reverse complement.
TTGCTGATGCAGGTGGGAGAAATGCATCGCCAGGGTGGGCTGTCCGAGGAAGAATTCCGATCCATCAAAAGCAGGTTGATCGAACCCCTCGATCATCCCACGCGCGAGGACCAGGGCAAGGTTTGACGCCGCGTGGATGCCGATATGAGACGGGTGACTTTTGCAAGGACGCGGATGAAATGGGCGCGCCGGCTCGGCCGGTAGCCTGACGACATCGGGATCCGATTGGAAACGCCCGTAAGGGCCGAACCGGTCGGAAGGGGTTTGGGTGGTTCGCAGTCCGCTCGGTTTCCTGGCTCGATCGGCAACGCTGAAGGAAGACGAATGCCCTCCGGTAAAGATTTCACCTCCGGGAAGCGCAACGTACCCGGCAAGAAGAACGCCAACTGTTCCTTTTGCCGAAAAAGTTACCGCGACGTCGGCCCGCTCGTCGAAGGGCCCGAAGACGTCTACATCTGCGGCGAGTGCATCGATCTCTGCCAGTCGATCCTCGACCAGGAACGCCGCCGGCGGGGCACTCCCAAAAAGCTCTTTACTCACGTGCCGTCGCCGCGGCAGATCGTCAATCACCTCGATCAGTATGTGATTGGCCAGTCGGTCTCCAAAAAGATCCTCGCCGTCGCGGTCCATAACCACTACAAGCGGCTGATGCTGCACGAGGACGTCGAGAACGACGTCGAGATCGAGAAGTCGAACATCCTGCTCATCGGCCCGACCGGCTGTGGCAAGACCCTCTTGGCGAAGACCCTCGCCAAGTACCTGCAGGTGCCGTTCGCCATCGGCGACGCCACCACGCTGACCGAAGCCGGCTACGTCGGCGAAGACGTCGAGAATTTGTTGCTCAAGCTGCTCCACGCGGCCGACTTTGATATCGAGGCGGCGCAGCGCGGCATCGTCTTCATCGACGAGATCGACAAGATCGGCAAGACGAGCCAGAACGTCTCGATCACCCGCGACGTCTCGGGCGAAGGGGTGCAGCAGGCCCTGCTCAAAATGCTCGAAGGGACGATCGCCAACGTCCCGCCCCAAGGGGGCCGCAAACACCCCGAGCAGCAGTACATTCAAGTCGACACCACGAACATCCTGTTCATCTGCGGCGGCACGTTCGTCGGGCTGGAAGAGATCATCGGCAAGCGGATGGGCCGCAAGATGATCGGCTTTGGGCAGGAAGCAGGCGTGAATTCGGCCGAACGGCGTCAGGCGAGCCTGCTCAACCAGGTCTCCGTCGACGACATCCTCGAATTCGGCATGATCCCCGAGCTGGTTGGACGTTTGCCGGTCATCAGCCCGCTGCAGCCGCTCGAGCTGGAAGATCTGGTGCACATTCTGACCGATCCGAAGAACTCGCTCGTCAAGCAATACAAGAAGTTCTTCGAGATGGAGAGCGCGGAGCTGGAATTCACGCCGGAAGCGCTCACCGAAATCGCGAAGATCGCCAAAACGAAGAACACGGGCGCGCGGGGCCTGCGGAGCGTGGTCGACGATCTGTTGTTCGACGTGATGTACGCTCTGCCCGACGAAGAGCCGAATCGCAAGTACGTCGTCACGCCGGAAATCGTCCGCGGCGTGGCCAAACTCTTCCCACGCGACGATTCGGCCGCGGCGTAGCCCACTCCGCCGATCCGGGTGGCATCAGAACCTCAGCGCGATGCCGAGTTCAGCACCTCGACGGTGTTTGACGCGATGTCGATCCGCTCGTTGCCGTCGCGCGAGAAATTGACGCTCGCATACCGAACGCGGTAAACGCCCGGCGGCGATACGTCATACGCGCTGCCGACGTTGACGGTCGCATTGACGACTTCGCCCGGTGCCAGTACGCGATAATCCGCGTTCGTGGGAGCCGGCTGTTTCACCACTTTTCCGTTGTACGGAATGCGGGCGCCGCGCCGCGTGATCTCGAAGGGGGACCACGTCAGTTCACCAGCATCATCGCCAATCAGCAGATTTCGCTGCAAGATTGCGACTTCGCCGTCGCTGACATTCTGAAACGCCAGGTTGGCCATCAGTCCTTCGGCGGTCCATTCACAGCGCAGGTTGCAAGTGACGACCGGGCCTTTGGCGTGCGGATCCTGGTCAGAACGAGACTTGCCGCAACCAGCCAGCAATGCGGCCAGCGCTCCCAGCGTGATCAGCGCGGCACAGCGTCGATTGGCGGGGCCGGCGTATTTGAGCATCGTCACACGCTCCTGGCGCTGCCGCCCCGTTATCGCGCGGCAGACCGCGGGGAGGCCGCGCGCAGGCTCACAAGGGCATCGATCGCGTCGGTGCGGAGCCGCGGCTCGGCATGATGCTGGGAGATCGGATCGATGAGAGAGATGAGCTCGCTCCGCTCTGGCGCCGTCCATTCCCCCGACAGCACCTTTACGGCATGCAGCGAATTCTTGACCGACAGCAAGCTTTCCAACTCGGACGGCGAGCCGTGCGAGTCGGCCGAAGCCGACTGTAAGACGTCTTTGAAAACGGGAAATCCGGCGGTCGAGTTTTGCCGGGCCAACCCCACGGCCGCGTTGACGCGCGTGTTGCGATCCGTATCGGAAATGAGAACTTTCAAACGGGCCTGCGACGCGTCGGTCGGAATTAACCCCAGCGCGAACGTGCTCACGTCGCGGATCAGCTTGTCGGAATCGCTGGACGCCGTGATCAGGTCTTTGACAACGTCGGCGTCTACGATTGGATGATGAGCTTCGGAGGCCCGGCCGGCGATCACCGCGATCGACGCGATGCTGTTCTTGCGCACCTCGCGATCCTGTTCAGGCTGCATGCCCCGCTCGAGGGCGGGCAGCACCGTCTTCGGCGAGTCGAGCAGGCCGAGCGTGCGTGCCAGGAAGGCCTCTTGCTTCATATCGTCGTCGCGTTGCGAGTGCCGCTTGAGTTCCTCGTCGAAAAGGCCAACCAGAACGCGGGCGATCTCGGGGTTGGCCGCCAGGTGTTGACCGCTGTCGCCAAGCTGCTGGTCGCTCTGCAACAGCCGCGCGAGACCATCGGCCCCCCGCCAGCGGCGATGCTCGTTGGTGTTGCGGATGTCTTCGACGAGTTCCCGCCAGTCCTCTTCGCTCGCGGCGATCTTGCCGAAGAAGGCCCAGACAACGACGACGGCCAGCACGATCAGCGCCGGCACGACAAACAGCTGCATAATGAACCCGGCCGACGGCGGCTCGACTGGCGGCAGCACGGGTTGATCCCCGTCGTGCGGGATCTCTTCCAAGACATCTCGGCTCATTGCTTCGCCCTGCTCAATTCCCTTTCCCCAAGCATAGTGGGGGCAGGGTGCCGGTCAAGGCGCACGATCCGCCGACCTCAAGTCCGCCAGAGGGACTTCAGCCGCTCGTAGTCCTCAGGCGTGTCGAGGTCGAGCAACACTCCCTCGTTCTCGACCGGCACATGAACCACGTCCGCAGCATGCCGCCGGATAAGCCAATTAAAGCCCATGCCCGAGGGAATGTCGTTGACCTCGAGCGCGTGCTTCCATGTAAACACAGTTGGATGCCCTGAGCGCCCCCGACATGTGGGAACGAGAATGCGGCCAGGATTGGCGCGAGCGGCCTCCAAGAGAGCGATGACGATATCGGAAGACAGCACCGGGTGATCGGCAGGCACCAGAAACCAGGGGGCATCGAGCGGCGGCACATCGCCGTGCTCTTCGAAGCGAGTCTTTAACATTCCGAGGCCGAACGCGGCGCTGGCGCGCATTTCCGGCGGTGGCGTCTCAGGCACGAGCGCGGTTGCTCCGTGCTGCTCGACCTCGGCGCGAATTTGTGCGTCATCCGGATGCACGACGGCCCAGCAGTTCGTAATGCCGCCTTTATGCAATGCCGCCAGGAGCCGGGCCAACACCGTTTGACCGCCCACGTCGAGCAGCAGCTTGGGCGTCCCCATGCGGCGACTGCGGCCGGCCGCGGGAATCAGCGCGAACGGAAATGCTGGAAGCGGTTTTGTCACGACGTTGACGAGTAGCTTCTGGGCATCGCGAGGTTTGCGTTCCCTCGCAGCATAACTTACGTTCCAGCCTGATGCAGGAACTTGCGGAAAACTGATGAGGAGACGTGCCGTGTCCAAAGATCAAAGATTTTCTCAAACCTGGGACCTCGACTCGCTGTTGCCTCATCCGCAGACCGACGGCTTCAGTGGGCAACTGGCGAGTTTCCGCAGCGAGCTGGCACGCATGGCGGAGGAATCGGATCGACTGCCGCCGCTCTCGTCGGGCTCGGCCCGCGCTTGGGGCGAATTCCTGGATCGCTACGCTGCAGTCGCCGCGACTTCATCCGACTTGAGTTCATTCATTGGTTGCCACGCCGCCGCGGACGCGGGGAATAAGCTGTTTCAACAACTCGAAGCGAAGCTGGCGAGCTTCGAACCAGATAAAGAACGAATCGCCACCAACGTCGAGCTGGCGCTGCGCGCTCTTTCGCCCGACGACCTCGCCGCGGTCGGTGCGGCTCATCCCAAGTTGGCCGAAAATGCGTTCTTTTTGCAGGACCGCCGGCAGCGGGCCGGGCTACGTTTGCCGAAAGAGTTGGAAAGCCTCGCGGCCGATCTGGCGGTGGACGGGATTCACGCGTGGAGCCGCCTCTATGACCGGATCTCGGGCGCGTTGCGCGTGCGCGTGATGGAGCGCGGCGAAATTGTCGAAAAATCCCCTGGTCAGGTCTCGCTCGATTCCCTGGAGCGCTCGGTGCGCGAAAACAATTTCTTTGCCGTCGACAAGGCCTGGTTGCAGATCGCCGACACGTGTGCTGACGCTCTCAACCACATCTCCGGAACGCGGCTGGCGATTTATAAACGGCTCGGGCTGCCGGGCCATCTCGACCCACCGCTGCGCTATAACCGCATGTCGCGGGCCACGCTCGACGCCATGTGGTTGGCCGTCACCGTCCGCAAACGTGTGCTGCTGAAATACCTGGCAAAGAAGGCCCAACTGCTCGGGCTGGATCGGCTGGCGTGGTACGACGTCCACGCGCCCCTGCCTCAGGCGGTGGGCCTCGGCGAGAGAAGCCTGTCGTACGACCAGGCCTGCAGCCACGTGCTGGCGACGTTTCACGGCTTTTCGAGCCGCTTGGGAAAA
>DASPSM010000491.1:0-12672 GCA_035623955.1 Planctomycetaceae bacterium | reverse complement strand
CCCTGGCGAAATTCGGTTCGGCGATCGACCACCGCCCCGCACAGCACCCTGGACCCGATGTCAAAACAGAGCACTTTGTCCTCGTTGCGGATCCGTTCGCTCGGCCGCAACTCCTCGGCCACGTACTTTGGATCAAGCTCTTTCAGCGTGTAGGGTCCTTCGGGTCGGCGCATCCCGTAGCGATCGAGCTTGTATTCCAAAGCCACTCCACCACCGGCGGTCGCCACGGCAACCAGAGCAAATGCGGCTTGCGCCCAGGCCGGATCGAACGTCGGCAAAAGCGGCCATTCGCGCGGACGGAACAGCCGGCCGATTGCGGCCGACAGGCCGCGCCCGCGTTCGCGCCAGCCGGCGAACAGCCGATTGAACCAGGCCACGTCGGACTCGTTCAGAAACGGCAAATACGCGGAAATGCAGACGACGGGGAACAACCACAGCCCCAGGGTGAGCAGCGTCATAATGTGGAAGGTCGTTCCGATTCCCAACATCGCGATCCGACTGATGCCTCGCCATGCCATAAAAATGAACGCGCATTCCCAGACCAGAGCGACCAGTCCAAAGATCGTCAGCAGCGCGGGGTAGGGCTCGAGGAAGCGTCCGATCGGGTTGGGGAGGTTGTAGCTCGTGATCATCCAGGTTTGCAGCTGCTCCCCCGTGAAGTAGGCTGGAATTTTCAGCTTGGTCAACGCCGCGCCGAAGTAGACGGCGCCGATAAACAGCTGCAGCAGCCTCCGCGGCCAGGCGGCGGAGCGCAGGGGCGCATTCGCGACTTCAGGAGGCACTCCGGCGCGCCGCAATCGCGACCTGCGGAACCAGTTGTCGAGCGACCAGATGTCCCCGCATCGCGAGAAACATAAGAGGAAGATCAGGTGCGAGGCGATGACAGAGTACTTGTTCATCGTCCCGATGGAGTCGAGCGAATTCAGAATCACATAGCCGATGGTGGCCACGATCAACGAAAATCGCGTGCACCATCCCAGGCACGAGGTGACGAGGGCCAGGATCAGGACGCTGTGAATGGCGACGGCCAGCTCACCGCTCGGCTCCGGGAAAAGCCCAGCATGGCCATAGATGGTCCACACCGGCGTCGGGGCCCCGTCGCTGGAGTACAACTCGCGGGCGTACTCCCACCGCGGAACCATTGCCAGCAAGAGCGCGAACGAGATCGAGATCCGCAACAGCGCCACCCCGTACGGAATCTCGTCCGTGTAAAAGAACTGGCTGAGTGCGGTCCGAATTCCACGAGAACTACTCACGCTCGCCGTGCTCATTGTCGACTCCGTGGTGTCAGACGCGCCCCCGGGCGTGCTGCCCCGGCACAAGAACTCACTCCGCCAGCGGCCCGCCGATGGTGCGGCCCGGCAGCGCCTCGTAAAACGGCGTGGACGAAAACGCGCCGCGGGATTCATTCAACAGGCCCGAGGGAATAAACGGCTGGCTGCGTTGCGCATCCCTTATCAGCCGCGGGTTGTCGCGCAGCCCCATACCGTACTGGTACACGAAAAACGTGGGTTGGCTGCTCAGAACTTCTCCGCTGGGCGTCAGCACGAACCGCGTGTGGCAGTACTTGTGGAAGTTCTTCGGCTTGCCGTAGTACGCTTCGTACTGAGCGTCGGGGAGATTGAATTTCTTGGGGTATTCCTCCTCGACGACAAACAGTCGCACCATTGGCTCGTGTTTGGTGTGTTTGAGCGCCATGTGACCGAGCCGCTCGCCCTGCTTGCATTCCGGATCGTAGTGCTGCCGGGCGATGTAACCGTACGGATGGAATTCGCCCCAGGGGGCGGGCGCAAGCTCGTAGAATTTGCCGCTGTTCCCTTCACCGATGACCTGCATCCGCCCTTCGTACCCCGACCAGCCGCAGAACATGTCCCAGACGAGGAAATACATCACCGGATGGAACCCGGACTGAATGTCGAAGGCGTGCGAAACCAACCCGACGAGCAGGGCCCCGACGTAGGCGCTGATCCAAATGTGCGTGAGCCATCGTTTCACCGCAGATCCTCCGTGCCCCGCCCGGATCGTTCCGACAAGCGCGATGTGTACCGGCAGAAAGGCCCGCATTTTCGTGTCGAGGCCATTCCGGTCAAGATCAAATCAGCCGGCACGAGCTAGTTCGCGGCGGCGTAGCGGGCGATCCGCTCGGCACGGGCGAGGCGCCCCTCGGCAGCCTCAATCGCGGACTGCCGCAGGGCGGGAGATGCGGCGTTCGGCTCGAGCGAAATGAGCTCCTTCGCGAGCTTTGCCGTCGTGCCCTCGGCTTCGAGGTTGAACAGGACCGCGCGGGTTGCCGGCGACAGTCCCTGGTCCAGGTTTTTCAAGAGTTCCAGCTCGAGAGTCAGCACCTGGTTGGCGTCGCGCGGATAAGACTGCCAGCAGGCGATCCAGCGATCAAGAATGTCGGCAATAACGCGCTCGGCCAGAATCGACGGGCGGGCCGCTTCGCGAAGGGCCGTCGTCAGCCGGCGAATCTTGATCCAACTGCCGCTCGCAATGTCCACGAGCGTCGCAGCCAGGGCCTTGGGATCAGCACGTCCGTCGCCGATCCCCTCGATGAGCGCGTCGAGCGCAATGCCCCGGGCCTGTTCATCGCGCCCGAGCAGGCCGAGCCATAAGGCCGTCCGGGCCATCTCCGTCCAGCCTCGATCGACCGCCCGCAGCGGCGACAAGATTCCCGCCCTTGGCTCGACGACCGAGGACTTGTCGTCCAAGCGCGCCATGAGCTGACAGCTGGCGGTCGCGAGCGTCGCGTCGGGGTTAAGCGGCCACTGCGACGCGGCCAACGCGTCGTCCCAGTCCCGATGCAAGTGCCAATTACGACCGTTGGGAACGAGGAGCACCTGCTCGACCGTCGGACGCGCAGCAACCCGTCCCTCGACGATGGCGTCCGGACTCCAATCGATGCACTGCGTCACGAACGCGCGGTTGTTTTGCGTCCATTTGACGTCCTCGGGGGTGACGCGCGGGTCGAAGCGGAAGTCGACGGGCGTGATCACGTTCGGCTCGCGGTCGCCAAAGCCCAACACCTTCAGCTCGCTGAGCACGCCGCGAGGATTCCTCGCTCGGCCTGCTGCGAGCCATTCGTCGGCCTCGTTACGGTCGGACTCGCTCGGCCGCTCGGGACCGCCCAGCGCGTACCGCAGCAGCCGGCCGGGCGGGTCCGGAAGGTCTGCCGCGTCCCGAAGTGCGGCCGCGCGGAAGTCGGGTGCCAGACGAAGGAGGCCCGCGATCAGATCAAAGCGATGGCTCAGGCGGGAAGGATCGTGGAGCGATTTGAGCCGCCGGACAAACACGCGCGGGTCGATCCAGCCCCCCCGATGAGTGGGCATTGCCAAGACCGGCCCAAACTGCTGCGTGCGAAATCGTGTGATGCAGGCGGCGATCCGCTGCTCGAACACGACGTGCGGCCCCGGATTCCAAACGACTCGTCCCGACAAGGTGATGTCGATTCCAAGCCAGCGGCCAATCAACGTGACCAGGCTTTGCCCGACGCGCAGCAATTGCACTTCGCCCGTCAAGCGATCCGGATCGAGCCGCCTGGCGGCATGACAAAGCCCCTGCGTCTTGAGCTCGAAGTCGTCCGGCCTCTCCCGACCCAAGCGCATGATCCCGTCCACGATTCGCTCGATCTGCTCGGGGCTTTCCACGACCTCGAAGAGGTGCCCCACGGCGTCGATCAGCTCATCCAGCGTCTCCAACGGTTTCAGCGGTTCGACCGCGGAAAGGACCGGGCATTCCGTCGGCCCGGGATCGAAGGGGCGCGGCAGCTCGTTTTTCTCAAGCGCCGGCTCGAGCCCGTCGAGACACGTCGCCTTTCGTACCCATTCAGGGAGCGCATACAGCCGCGCCAGCACGGACCGGTGCCGGCGATCAAGATCGCCGTCGCTGGGTTTCGCTTCTTTATGCTCCTCTGACGGCTGTGCGCCGGCAAGCTGTTCGAGTCGTCGGCGATATTGGGCGCCGGTCGCGGGCGCGAGGTCGGCGATTTGAGCCAGCTCAATCGAGGCGCCGGCGGCATGCCACTTTTCCAACAGCTTGACTGCCTGCTCTTGAACGTCGGCCGCCTGGTGATTGAGCGCAGCAGCGATTGCCCGGACACCCAGCGACCGATGCTGCGGGTTTTCTTTGACGAGCCGTTTGATCAGCGAAAGGACCGTTTTGGCGCGACCCTTGTCGACTGTATTAAAACAGCCGGAAGCGCTGTCCAGAAACGCGGCTACGTCGAGTCGATTCGAGGCAGCGAGCCGTTTGAGCGACGCCAGCGCCATCCCGATCGCCGGGCCGTGGTCATTCCGCACCAGGTCGCGAAAGGCCGCTTCCCGGGCGGCGATCTCGTCATCGGTCAGCTCGAGAATCTCCACAAACCGCACGAGCCCGTTCCGCATGGGCTTTTTGAAGTCGTGCCAGCAGGCCGCGAGTGTCTCATCGATGAGCCGATTGCGGTCCAGCTTGCCTTGATGAGCCCAGTAGACGAAACGGCGCGGCCAGAACCAGATCACTTCGTGCGAGTGAGGGCCGGGTTCCGCTTGCTCCGAATGTTTCCACCTGGCCCAGTCGTCCTCCTTGAGCTGGCCGAGGTAGTCGAAGATGCCCGATTCGACCGTGAAGAACCGCCAGATTTCCTTTTCAAGAAATCCGGCATCGCGGATCGGATCCAACCCGAGGTGTCCTTCGCGCGCCAGGGACCGGATGTAGCCATCAGCGGTGGGCCATCCGATGACGCCGGCGTTGACGAGTTCATGAATTGTGCCGAGATCGAGGCAATCGTGCAACCAGGTGTCGTCGGCGTCCACCAGCAAATTGACCCAGTCCTGTGCCCAGGACGGACGACGATTGAGCAGAATCGTGCGGACGGCCTCGAGCCAGTCTCCGTGGCGTGGAAATGCGGGAAGCCGCCCCGGTCGGATGCGCTTCGCCTGGCTCCAGGGGCAGCAGGCCAAGAGAGCGAGTTTGGCCAGACCGTTCGCGTGGTTCGGCATACCCCAGTGGTCGTGCCCCTTGGCTTGGACCTTCTTGAAAATGTCCTGGGCCGTGCTCGACAGCCGTTTCCGGTCATCTTCGGTGAGGTTGGCGAACGCGTCTGCGAAATCCTCGGGCGCGAGGCGCACAGCTTGCTCAGCCGCTCGGCTGTCATCGCGCCGGGATTCTGGCCGCTTGGCTCTTTCGTCTCAGGGGGATCGCGAGTCGATTCGTTCGGCGTTGCCGCGGAATCACGCTCTTTGTCGGGCTTTCGATCGGTCGGCTCGTCTTGCCCGCCAAAGATCCTCAGAAACGCCATACTTGCACGCCAATTCGATGACCGCGGTCTTCCGGGAAGCCCAATCTTGCGTCGCGCGACCGCGCCGGGTTACGTCAACTCGGTCCGGCTTGCGTCGTCTGTCACTTCCTGCACGCCTTCGACTTTCATCCGCACAGCCAAAATGTGCTTGCAGGCGCCGCGCTGGCCTTGATATCGGCTGAACCACTGACAGGTGCATTTATTGCCGTCCGGACGCAGGCGAACGTATTGGTCGAAGTCGCTGCCCGGCACCGTGGCGTCGACGTCCGCGCCATTCTGCGCGACGATCACCACGCGATCGACCAGCGCGCGGGCGTTTTTCAACCTCGGCTGCAGCTGCTCGACTTTCTCGAGGTCGAACGGCAGCACGCGGTGGAAATAGCGCCCCGCAGAAACGTCGTAGCCGGCAAGTCCTCGCGCACCCAGCACGGCCAGGGCCGCCTCGACCGCGCCCTCACTCAGGCCTGCGCGGCTGCCGATGCCGACCGCGTCGATGTGCGATTGCCAATTGAGCGCCTCGGCGACGCTGGGGAGTGCGGTTTGCCATTCGCCCGTCGCCAAACGCTCGAGCATTTGCCCTTCGCCGGAGAAACCTCGATTCAGCTCAGGACTGATGAGGGCGAAAAAGCGGCCGACTTCGCTCTCAATCTGCCAGCCGCTGGTTTGCGACTCTTCGTCGTAAAAAATCTGCAGACTGCGGGCCGACGCAATCAGCGGTTCGAGGACGCGAACGCGGTCGGCTCCCTCGACCCGGACGGTTCCTGGCTTTTCGCTGGGCGAGACCCGATAGGTGCGGCCCGCTTTCGTAATGTACCAGCCCTGGCGTGCATTCGATTTGGGCAGAGTGCGAAACAGTTCCCGCGCCTCGAGCGGCGCCAACTCGAAATGCGGAACCAGGCGCGGCTGGTAGGCCTGGACCTCGCAGAAGCCTTTGATCCATCGGACCGGCAGCTTCACCTTGCGCTCGATGATCTTTTCGGCGCCCTTCGTCAGGGCGACGCCGCGACCGCCAACCTGGAACGAGGCTTCGTCACGATCGGACATTCGGCGCAAGGCCGCGCGCATCGGGTTATTGAAGTCGACATTGGTCGTCCCTTTTCCGCGCAGGTCGACGTCGAATGCCGCCGGAGGCAGGTCGACGCGGGCATAAACTCCGCAGCAGCTGCTAAAACCCTCGAAGCGCAACATCCCGCCGCCGCTCGTCACGACCGGATCGAGCACCATCGGGTCGAGCTTCTGATAAAAGCGCGTGCGGACCACGTCGCACAAAACCGAAAGCATTTGCCCCACGACGGCGGGCCTGCGCAGTTTGCCGTCAAAGAACAGGTCGTCCGACGTTTCGTCGAGACTGGTCGCCATCCGCACTCGCGGAGCCGCCTCTTGCACCTCGACGGCCGATTCGAATGGATAGCGATAGGTGTAGCCGATCGTGGTTGCGCTCATCGCCGGCTCCTTTTGATTTCCCGACGCTATCAGACACTATTCGGCGTCGTGCGCCCAGCAGTTTCGGCTTGCACGATCGCCTCGATGACTCCGTCCCAAGTGTAGGACTTCGCCTCCGCCGCGATCCCCAGACCCAGTTCGCGGGCCCGCGCCGTCGTCACGGGACTGATGCTAGCCAGTCGGGTGGTGTGTCCAAGGTGGGCGCGGGCGGCCGCTGAGCACAACTTCTCGAGCGACTGCACGATCGACGGGCTTCCCAAGCCAATCCAATTCAGCTCGCCTCGCTCCAGTCGCGCAAGCTCAATTGGCGGGAAAGCAGGCACATCGACGTTTTGGTAGACGATCACTTCCTCGACTCTTGCACCAGCTTGTGAAAGCTGCTGAGGCAAAACGTCGCGGCCACGATCAGCGCGCGCCCAGAGGACGCGCCCCGTGCCGACACGCGGAACAAGTTCCGCAGCGAGCGATTCGGCTCGAAATTCCGCGGGCACAAGATCGGCGCGCAGGCCGAAACGCTCGAGCGATTCGCCCGTCGCCGGTCCGATAGCAGCAATTTTGACGTGCGCCAGGCGCCGGGCGTCGCCGCCTATCTCGAAGAGACGCGAGAGAAAGGCATCGACCCCATTGACGCTGGTGAACACGAGCCAATTGAAGTCGGCCAGCCTGCGAAGCGCATCGTCGACGGGGGCCCAATCGGCAGGCGGCAGAATCTCGATCGTCGGCAAAAGAACGGGCTCGGCCCCCAGCCGGAGCACGCGTTCGATCACCGGTCCGGCTTGAGCGGCTGGACGCGTGATGCCGATTCGCCGCCCGAAGAGGGGCGCCTTTTCGAACCAGGCAATGCTCTCTCGGCGCGTGACGCATTCGCCAACCACGATCACCGACGGCGGGCGCACGCCGGCTTGCTGCACGGCCGTGAACAGATCGCCGAGCGGTGCGACAACCGTCCGCTGCGCCGGGTTGGTGGCTGAGCTGATCAAGCAGGCTGGCGTCGACGCCGGAAGCCCCGCGCGGATCAGCTCGTCGGTGAGATTCGCGAGGCGTTGCAGCCCCATATAAAACACGAGCGTCCCGGGAAACCGCGCGATCGCGGCGTAATCCAGGGCGGATTCTCCTTTCACCGGATCCTCGTGCCCGGTGATGAAGGCGACCGCCGAAGCGTACTGGCGATGCGTGAACGATAGCCCAGCGTATTCTCCGGCGGCAACTGCCGCCGTCACGCCGGGGACAACTTCAAAGTCGACCTGCGCCGCGGCCAGGGCGGCCGCCTCCTCACTGCCGCGACCGAAGATATAGGGATCGCCCCCCTTCAGCCGGACGACCGTTTTTCCGGCGCGGGCCTCGTCGACCAGCCGGCGATTGATGGCGTCCTGACCCGAACGCCCGTCGGCGGTCGCCTGCCGGTGCGTGCGCTCGACCTGGCCCTTCGCAAACCGCAGGAGCAGCGGGTTGACCAAACCGTCGTACAAGACGAGGTCGGCCGACTGCAGACACTCGAGACCTTTGATCGTCAGCAGTCCCGGATCCCCGGGACCGGCACCCACCAGAAAGACCTTGCCCGCGCGCGGCATGCTGGATCACCCGCGTTTGGCCTTGGGAACGTTGACGCCGAGCCACGCGATGAGATGGCCGGCAACGCCCGCTTTGGGTCCGGAAAAACTGGTGACTACGCGGCCGGAGGCATCCATCACCTCCACGCTGTTGGATTCCGCGCCGATTGCGGTCGGGCCGTTGAGCACGATCCAATCGCAGTTCTTTGCCCGTAGTTTCTGCAAAGCATTCTCGCGCGCGTTGGTCGCCTCGAGCGCGAAGCCCAACACCCAACGCCCGTCTTTGAGTCGGCCCAGCTCCGCGAGGACGTCGTCGGTCTCGATCATCTCCAACGTGATCGGCCCGCCGGTCTTTGAGATCTTGCCCGGGACGCGGTTGAGCGGCTTGTAGTCGCACACGGCAGCGGCAGCGATGACCCCATCGCAATCGCCAAATCGGGAGACGCACGCATCCCGCATCTGGGCAGTCGTGCTGACGAACAGGCATTCGCAGCCTTGCGGCGGATCGAGGTGCACCGGACCGCTGACAAGCACGACCTCGTGCCCGGCGTCCCGAGCCGAAGCCGCCAGCGCGTATCCCATGCGCCCGCTGCTGTCGTTGGAAAGATAGCGCACGTCGTCGAGATATTCTCGGGTAGGGCCGGCAGTGACCAGGATCCGCATCGCGCCAGTTTAACACGTCTCAATCCGAGACGCGTGACGCTAACTGCCGCGTAATCGACGCCAGGATTTCCGCGGGCTCGGCCATGCGGCCCGGGCCGATCTCCCGACAGCTTTGCCAGCCGCTTCCGGGCTCGACGAAATGAAAACCATCCTCGCGGAGCCGGGCGAGATTTCGCTGAACGGCAGCCTTGGCCCACATTTCCGCGTTCATCGACGGGGCCAGCAGAATGGGCCGGGTGACGGTGAGAATCAGCGTCGACAGGAGGTCGTTCGCGTGTCCCTGCGCGATCCGAGCCAGGAAGTCCGCCGTCGCCGGCGCGACGACGAGGATCTCGCAGCGCCGGGCGAGTCCGATGTGCTCGCCCAGGAAATGCTCGCTGGGCGAAAACATCGACTGATAAACCGGACGGGCGGTCAGCGCCTCGAATGTGGTCTTGCCGATGAACTTTCGAGCCGCGCGGGTCAGCACCACCGAAACCAAGGCGCCGGCCTGGACGAGCTTGCTCGTCAGGTCGGCCGACTTGTAGGCGGCGATGCCTCCGCTCACGCCGAGCAGAATCTCGCGCCCTTGGAGGGAGCTGCCCGAAGTCATAGTTCATCGGCGGGCGCCGCCCGCCCTAATCGACTCGCATACAAATCTTAGAGATCGTCGAGGCTCGGCCCGGTGTCGCCCACGTCGGGGCTTTCGTCGGAAGTCACGGCCAGATTCCCCGAGGCGTCGAGGAAGATCTTGTCTTGCATGATCTCGGCGACGACGATTTCCATCTGGTTCTTGGTCGGCAACTCCACCAGCGGACGCGCTCCCCGATTGAGCGCGACGAGCCGCTTCTGGATCAGGGCGGAGAGTTTGAACCGCCCTCCGACCTTGTTGACGATCATCTCTTCTTTGAATTCAGGCAGCATTCAGCTCGTTCTCCCGTGAAATAAGAATCTGCGCGATTTCGCGGACCGCGCTTTCAAGGTCGTCGTTGATCACCTGGTGACGATAAAACCCGGCGGCCGCCAACTCGTCGCGAGCGATCTCCATGCGTCGACGGATGGTTGCCTCGCTCTCGGTCCCGCGGCGGCGCAATCGCTCTTCGTACTCCCGAGGGGAGGACGCGCTCAGAAAAATCGTCACCGCGTCCGGATATTGCTCGACGATGCGGCAAGCCCCCTGGACGTCGATTTCCAAGAGCGCCCACGCTCCTGCGCGGGCGGCCCGGTCCAGCTCCGAGTTTAGCGTACCATACCAGTATCCTGAACCGAATACCTCCGCGTATTCGAGGAATTCTCCCGCTTGCCGCCGCCGCTCGAATTCGGCCGGCGCCAAAAAGTAATAATCCTGCCCCTCGGCCTCTCCCGCGCGAGGCGGGCGCGTCGTCGCCGAAATTGCCTTGACCAGCCGGACGGGAGCCTGCTCCACGAGGCGATTGACGATTGTCGACTTGCCCGATCCGCTGGGCCCCGACAACACGACGACTCGCGAGTCTGTCGCGCCGGGACCGCTCTTGCCCCCGTTGTCGATTCCGTGCGTCACTCCGCCGGGCCCCCGGTGAAAACAGTCGGTCACTCGACATTCTGCACGACTTCACGAATCCGTTCGATCGCCGCCTTGATCTCGACGACCGCGTGTGCCACCTGGACGTTGTTGGCCTTCGAGCCGATCGTGTTGGCCTCGCGGACCATCTCCTGGGTCAAAAACTCGAGCTTGCGCCCCTGCGATTGAGGCTCGCGAACGAAAGCCTGAAACTGCTCGATGTGCGACCGCAGCCGCAAAATCTCTTCGCCAATGTCGCAACGGTCGGCAAAAATGCTGACTTCTCGAATCAAGTCGGCCGGCTGAACCGAGGCGTCGCCTCCCGCCAAAAGCTCGCGCACGCGTTCGTGAAGCTTGTCGCGGAATTCGCGGACGATCTCCGGGGCCTTGGCGGCGATCTGCTCGAGTTCCGAACTCACAATCTTGAGGTTCGACTGGAGGTCCTGGGCCATCGAGGCCCCTTCGGCAGCGCGGAACTCACGCAGTTTCTTGAGCGACTCGCGAAGCGCCGACTCGATGATCGGCCAGGCGTCACGGGGATCGGTCCGTGCCGAATCCCCCTCGACGACCACGCCCGGCAGGGCCAACAGGCCGCCCAGGTCGCGCGGGGGCGCTTGACCGAGCGCGGAAGAGAGGACGTTGAGTTCCTGCCAGTAGGACTTCAGGACGGCGGGATCGAGCCGATACGCGAGCGAGGCGCCGATGCCGTCGACCCGCAAGAGCACGTTCACTGTGCCGCGCGAAATCGACTCCCGCACGACGCGCTCGATCTCGGCCTCCAGCGGCTGAAAGCGTTCGGGAGACTTGATGACGATCTTGAAATAGCGGTTGTTGACGGACCGCACCTCGACGGCGACGGACAGCCGGTCATCCTGGCCGCGGAAGTCGCCAAAGCCCGTCATGCTCAAGAGCAAGATCGCAACCCTTCCGGTCTCAGATTGCGTAGTCCTCGTCAGTGCCGCGAGTTGCCTGAGGAGTCACATTCATTCGGCGCCAAGATCCGTGCACTGCCGTTTTGCTCGCGCCGCGCGCCCAACACGCTCACTTAGTCGCCGGTGGGGTGGGAGGAGTCGTCTTGGTCGCCGGCTGGGTCTTTCCAGCAGCACCTGGAGCGGATGTTTGCGGTGCCGCCGGCGTTTTCGAGGCTTCTTTTGACGAAGGAGTGTTCGCGGCTTCGTTCGCAGGAGCCGTCTTGTTTTCGTCCTTTGTACCTGCCTCGAATGGGTTGGGTGCTCCGCCGCTTTGAATGGGGACCGCTTCGCCCTCAGTTGCTGCGGCGTCTTTCTGGGCCTGCTCGCCTCCTCCGAAACGCGTTTTCCCGCTTTCGTAGGTCATGGCATAGCCAGTCAGCACAGCCATCAGCACCCACACGATGGCAATGCCGATTGTGATTCGGGTGAAGACGTCGCCCGCCTTGGTGCCGAAGGCGCTTTGCCCGCCCGCTCCTCCAAAAGCTCCGGCCAGGCCGCCGCCGCGGCCCCGCTGCAGCAAGATCACGAAAATCAGCAGAAATCCCAGGAAAAGCAAAAAAATTGAGGCAATAGTGGTCAACATGATTTCCCTCCGGCGCCCCCAGTGGCAGCCGCGGCCGCTTCGATGATCGGCTGAAAGGTCTCGATTTTCAGGCTGGCACCGCCGACCAGCGCGCCGTCAACGTCGGGCTGCGACAAGAGCTCCAGCGCATTCTTCGCGTTGACGCTTCCGCCGTAAAGGATCCGCGTGCACTGGGCGCGCCGCGGATTGTAGCGATCGGCCAGCCACTTGCGAAGGTAGAGGTGCACGTCCTCGGCTTGTTGAGGGGAAGCCGTACGGCCGGTCCCGATGGCCCAGACCGGCTCGTAGGCGATCGTGAGCTGCTCGAGCGCAGTATCCGCCAGCCCATCGAGCCCGCCGGCCATCTGTGCATCGAGAGTGTTCTGGGTTTGGTTGGCTTCGCGCTGCGCCAACTGCTCACCGACGCAAAAGATGACCTCGAGGCCGCCGGCAATCGCCGCGGACACTTTCCGATTCAAAAGCTTGTCGGTCTCGCCCAGGATGTGACGGCGTTCGCTGTGCCCGATAATCACGTAGCGGCAGCCGACGTCAATCAGCATGCTCACCGCGACTTCGCCGGTGAAGGCCCCGGGCGGCTCGAAGTAGACATCCTGCGCGCCAAGCTCGACCGCGCTCCCCTCGAGCGCCGACTTCACGGCGCAAAGATACGGGAACGGCGGGCAAAC
>DASPSM010000485.1:0-4053 GCA_035623955.1 Planctomycetaceae bacterium | reverse complement strand
CTGCGTCAGCCCGTCGGTGATCGACGCCAGCCGCAACGACCGATCGGGCCCGAATGCCGTCCGATTCCACGGCCCCTTGTATCCGCCCCACACGAACCAATCGCCCGTGCAGAACCCGTAACTCGAAACGGCCGAAAGCCCGTACGGATGGACCGAGACGTCCGTATGAATCTCGTCCGGACAGAGGTACATCGGAATCGTCTGCTGAATGGCGATCTGATTCGACGGCTGTTCCTTGTTCAGCCGCATGTTGCACTTCTGAAACAGATTGGCCTGTTCGAAATAGGGCAACAATCGCGCAAAAATGCTCCAACAGCCGTTGTCGGGCAGCGTGTTGCCCGTGCCGATCACCTGAATCGACGGCGGCAGCACGCCAAAGACCCCCTCGTAATTGTGCAAAGCCAGCCCGATCTGATGCAGGTTGCTGCGACACTGCGCCCGCCGCCCCGCCTCCCGGGCGGCCTGCACGGCAGGCAAAAGCAAAGCCACCAGGATCGCAATGATGGCAATCACCACGATCAGCTCGATCAGGGTGAAGGCGCGGCGGCGTCGGGCTGGGCTCGTCATTGATCGTTCCAGTGTTGAGGTTTCGGTTCCCCTGGGGGACGGCAATCTAACCGAATTCTGTCTAGAAAAAACCGAAGAATCAGAGCCGCGTCCTGACGTCGACTCCCGCTGCGGGCAGCCTTCTTGCGTCCCGGCAGTGCTGCCTCCAGAATGAGGGGCCACGGCTTGCTGCTCGGATCTCGCAGATGGCTCCTCGATGCTCGCCAGGCTGACTACTTATTCGCTGCTCGGGATCGAGGCCCTGCCCGTCGAGGTCGAAGTCGATATCTCCCCCGGGGCGCTGCCCAAGACGATCCTGGTCGGGCTGGCCGAGGCGGCCGTCAAAGAGAGCACGCACCGCATCGAGCGGGCGCTGGTCAACGGCGGATATCAGCGGCCCGTCGATCGCATCGTGATCAACCTCTCGCCGGCCGACTTGCCCAAAGAGGCCGCGTCGTTCGACCTGCCCATCGCGCTGGGGCTGTTGGCCGCCAGCGGGCAACTCGCGTCGTCGCGGTTCGAGAGTTACGCGGCCACGGGCGAACTGGCGCTTGACGGCACGGTGCGGCGGACGAAGGGCGTGCTGTCGATGGCGCTGGCCGCTCGCGAGCAGGGGAAGCGCGGCCTGCTGGTGCCGGCGGAGAATGCCCAGGAAGGGGCCGTCGTCGAGGGGATGGAAATCATCGCCGTCGGCACGCTGGCCGAGGCGGTCGGCTTCTACGGCGAGCAGCTCGACATCGCCCCGACGCGCTTCCAGTGGGAAGAGGCCCGGCACACGTTCGGCATCTATTCGCTCGACTTTGCCGACGTGAGGGGGCAAGAATCGGCCAAGCGGGCCGTCACCGTGGCGGCGGCCGGCTCGCATCATCTCTTAATGATCGGCTCGCCGGGGACGGGCAAAACGCTCCTGGCCCAACGGCTCGGCACAATCCTGCCCGACCTCTTGCCCGAAGAGAGCATCGAGACGACGCGCGTCTATAGCGCCGTCGGTCGCCTCGCCCCGAATCAGTCGCTGATGCTGCTGCGGCCCTTTCGGGCGCCGCATCACACGATCAGCGAGGCGGGCCTGGTGGGCGGCGGCAGCACGCCCGCGCCGGGCGAGATTTCGCTGGCCCATCACGGCGTCTTGTTCCTCGACGAGCTGCCCGAGTTCAATCGCCGCACGTTGGAAGTCCTGCGGCAGCCGCTCGAGGAAAATCGCGTCACGATCTCGCGAGCCATGGGGAGCCTCACCTTCCCCGCGAATTTGATGCTGGTGGCCGCGATGAATCCGTGCCCCTGCGGCTACCGCGGCGACCCGCGCCGCCAATGCAACTGCACGCCGATGCAAATCGAGCGCTACCTGAGCCGCATCAGCGGCCCCCTCCTGGACCGCATCGACATCCACGTCGAAGTCCCGCCGGTCCCCTTCCGCGAGCTCTCAGACACCGGCGGCGGCACGACGAGCGCCCAGATGCGTGATCAGGTGCTCGCCGCCCGCGACCGCCAGATCAAGCGCTTTAGCGGCGAGCCAGCCAAAGCCAACGGCAAAATGGCCCCGCCCGAAATCCGCAAACACTGCAAGCTGGGCCGCGACGCCGAGTCGCTCCTCAAGACGGCCATGGAAGAACTCGGCCTCTCAGCCCGCGCCCACGACAAGATTTTGCGCGTGAGCCGCACAATCGCCGACCTGGCCGGCAACGAAGACATCGCGGCCGAGCATCTGAGCGAAGCGATCAACTACCGCACGCTGGACCGGCGGTATTGGGCGTGAAGGACGTTGGAAATCGAGCGCGCGGGTGCCGCTGGCGGCGGCTTTGAGCCGCCAGTGCTCCTTGACATTATGTAGTAAGACACTGGCGGGCCAAAGCTCCCGCCAGTGGCGCCCGGCGCCGCATCACACGATCAGGGAGGCAGGCCTGGTCGGCGGCGGCAGCACGCCGGCCCCGGGCGACATTTCGCTGGCCCATCACGGCGTACCCTAGTGGTCATTTACATAGCAAGGTGAAAAGGAGTCTAAGCACATGTGGTTTCGAGTCCTCGACCCGCAGAACAACCGGGAAATGGTCTACAACACGGACCACATTACGAAGATCGAAGTGCGGTACTACATTCCGAGCGAAACCGAACACACGGCCCCGACAGGTTCCAATCGCAGTTGGCGTTGAAACGCCCGGTGCGGGCCGTCAGTACACGTTGTTTTTTGGCGATGAGAAGGTGCGATTGAATTTCGATGAGCACACCAAATTATCCGCGATGGTCGAGAAACTTTACCTCGACGCGATCAGTGAGTGACCGAGTGGTCATTTACAGGCAAGCGGCAGGCGTCAAAGATCGCCTTGGATGCGAGGAGAGCGTAGGGAATGGTCAAATTGCTCAGCATTGACGATCAGGAGATCAAATGCGACTGCGGTAAGCCGAGCCAACAAGTGGGCGTCTCCGCGATTGCGAACGATTCCGCCAACGTGGCGATTCTGTTCAGATGCCCCGATCAGCACGACATGCTGAAAGAGGTTCCCGTCGTCACCGAGCACAACATAGAGCAGGTCAAAGCGAAATTCGCCGACAGCGAATCTGTGATTGTCTATTTCAGGTGAAGACCTATGTCCAGCAGAGATGCAACGGGCCGCTGGGGCGAGCCGCCAAAGCTTCAACCAATCGCCGCGGACTTTTTTGAGGACTTCCCGCTGTATGCGACGCAGGCGTATCGGCAGCCGGGCGAGTTGTTTGCCGCAGAGGCCATCCCCCCAATTCGGATGGAATGCCTGGCCTGTAAGTGCGACCAAACTTTTCGGGTGAAATCGACCGGTTATGAGCAAGGAGCCAAACACGTCAGCGGTGTTGGCGTGCGGCCCCTTGGACCGAATGCCTCCATCGCAGGACGAACGCTCTTCGTTCTCTTTTCTTGTGCGGCGTGCGACCAGTACCAGTTGCTCTATTTCGTCCGCTTTTCGGACGACGGCAAAACGATTCAGAAGGTGGGTCAGTTTCCGGCACCGTCGGTCCGGCTGTCTAAGGAGTTGGAGAAGGTGCTCGGCGACAATGCCGCACACTACAGAAAAGGTCGCATTTGTGAAAATCAAGGCTACGGCATTGCCGCGTTCGCCTACTATCGCCGAATAGTCGAAACGACGATCGGCGATCTCCTCAGTAGGCTGCGAGACATTCTGCCCGAATCAAACAAGGCACAATTCACAGCGGCCCTCGACAAGGCCGAGAACAGTCGGGTTGCCCAGGAAAAGATTGATCTCGTAAAGGACTTGCTGCCCGATTCGCTGAGACCAGACGGCCTGAATCCACTCGGCATTCTCCATCATGCTTTGAGTGACGGGCTCCATTCATTACAGGACGCGGCGTGCCTCGGTGACGCCCTAAAGGTTCGGCACGTCTTAGAGTTTCTGGTCAAAGAGATCGCAGCCGCGGAGACCAACAAACGGGAATTCACCGGAGGGATGCGGAAATTGCTTGAGAAGAAGAGCCCGAAAGATGGATCGACCTGATTGCTTTGCCCAAAAAAGGGGACAGACC
>DASPSM010000481.1:0-3826 GCA_035623955.1 Planctomycetaceae bacterium | reverse complement strand
GTTTCCCCCTGGTGGCTTCCGCGGCGGCCGGCGCTTTAACCGCGGATTCCCCGGCATGATTCCCGTCCCAGTCCCCACGCCGGCGCCGGAACAACCCAAACAAGAGGAAAAGAAGGAAGAAAAGAAAGAAGCCCCCAAGGGGCCCGTCGGTCCGCCGCCGATCACCCGGCCGCCTGCCGTCGAAAATCTGGCAGCCCTGGAAACCCAGAAAATGCGGCTCGATGACAAAAAGCACGAAGTGAGCTTCAACTTCCAGGATGCGCCCTGGAATTTCGTGATGGACGAGGTCGCTCGCGTCTCCGGAATGACCCTGGACTGGAACACCTTGCCGGGCGACTCGCTCAATCTTCGCTCCAGCGGCAAGTATCCCATCGCCCTGGCGCGCGACGCCATCAACGCCCAGTTGCTAGCTCGCGGGTATTCGATGCTGGTCGACCCCAAGGCGCTGGCGATCAACGTCGTCGACATGGATAACCTGACGACCGCGCTCGTTCCCCGCGTCGCTCCCGAAGATCTGGAAAGCTTGCCGCCGCACGACCTGGTGAAGGTCTCGTTCCATCTCGAGTGGCTGCCGGCGGACAAGGCGGTCGAAGAATTCAAGCCGATGATGTCGCCCAAGGGCAAGCTCTTCCCCTTGAAGTCGACCAACCGGCTCGAGGCGATCGACGCGGCCGCCAACCTGAAAGAGATTTTCCGGCTGCTCGATGAAGAGCAAAGCGGCAAGAACGGGAACCACAATACCCAAACCTTCCAGCTGCGCTACACGCGAGCGGCCGACGTCGTCGACCAGCTGCAAACTTTCTTCGATCTCAAGAAGCAGACGAACACGCCGACCAACCCGCAGCAGGGCGGCCCGGGCGGCATGATGATGCAGGCCATGCAGCAGATGCAGCAGAACCAACAGCAGCAGCAGAATCAGGCCAATCAGCAGCAGAAGCCGGAGATTCGGCTCTTGGCGCTGACGCGAAACAACTCCGTGCTCGTCAACGCCCCGCCGGATCAGATGGGGATCATCAAGTCGGCAATCTTCAGCATCGACGTCCCCTCGGAGCGGCAGACGGTCGGAGACAATGCGTCGACGCCCTTCCATGCGTACCGGCTGGCGACGCTCGATCCCGACTCGATGATCAGCATGCTCGAATCGGTGGGCGATCTCGATCCGCAGACCAAGCTCGAGGCCGACCGCAAGAACCGCACGGTGATCGCCTACGCGACTCCCCGCGATCACAAGGTCATTGCGGCCATGGTTCAGAACCTCGACGGCACCGACCGCGAATTGCACGTGCTGCGGCTGCGAAAGCTCGAAGCCGACATGGTCGCCGGCACCATCCGCGCGCTCATGGGGGCCGAAGAGAAGAAGCAGGACAACAACAATTCGCGCCGCTGGGGCTTCTTCGGGTTTGGACAACAACAACAAGACGATCAGCCGACGACGAAGTTCCGGATCGAGGCCGACGTGGTCGCCAATCGCTTGATGGTCTTCTCCAACAAGATCGAGCTGGAGCAGGTCGAAAAGATGCTCGCCGCCATGGGCGAGGTGCCCCGCAAGGAAGGGAGCGGCGAGACGCTCCGTGTGATGGACTTCGGCAACAGCAGCGACGACGAACAACAGCTGCTGGAGAGGCTCAAACGCGTCTGGCCGTCGATCGGCAAGGACGGCAACAAGCTGATCATCGACGTGCCCCCCAAGAAGTCCGAAAAGCCGGAGCCGCCGACCAACGAGCAGCCCGAGCCCAAGAAAGCGCCCCAGAGCGCTCCTTCCGCCTCGAATTCCGAGCCGCGGGCGACGCTGCCCGGCAACGGGAAAGTGCCGCTCCGCATGGCCGACCTCGAGCAGGTGACGCAATTGGCGCAAGCCGACACCAAGGCGGAACCGAAAAATGACGACAAGCCGGCCCCCGCGGCCCCGCAAGGCGAGCCGCGCCGAGGCGGCCCGCGCCGCGGCCGCATGCTGCGCCGCGTGCCCGACATGCTGAACGCTCCGGAAGCCAGGCCCGACACCAAGACGCCAGGCGACGATTCGGTTCCGGGGGATCCGATCTATATCACCCGCGGCGCCGACGGGCGGCTGGTGATCTCCTCCCGCGACACCCGGGCGCTCGATCAACTCGAAGAGGTCCTGTCGCGTATCGCGCCGCCGCGGAAGGATTATGACGTCATCTATTTGAAATACACGACCGCCTCGTCGATGCGCTACCTGCTCGACGATTTCTTCTCGGTCGAAAAGAAGGAGTCGGCCGCGGATCAGCGGTTCCGCCGCTGGTCCTGGTGGGACGATTCCGACAGCAACAAGAAGGACGACACGCCCCGCCTCTCGCAGCGCAAGCCGCTGAAGTTCATCGATGACGACGCGACCAACTCGATCCTGGTGCAGGGGGCGACGGCCGACACGCTGCAGCGGATCAAGGACATCGTCGACATGTACGACAAGCCGGAGAAGCCCAACAACCGAGCGTCGCGGATCCTCAAGCAGTTCCTGATCAAGCACAACAAGGCGACGGTCGTCAACGACCAGATCAAAGAAGTCTTCAAGGATCTGTTGAGCGCCAACGACAAGGCGCTCGAGAGCTACAACCAGACCAAGAACCAGAGTCGTGGCGGCAGAGGCTTTGCGACGATCTTCGATTTCGGCGACAAGGAGGACGACGGCAAGCTGAACCAGGGACGGTTCAAGGGCTATCTGTCGCTGGCGGCCGACGACGCGACCAATACGCTGTTGGTTTCGTGCCCGGCAGTCCTCATGCCGGTGATCGAGCAAACCATCCTTTACCTCGATCAGGCTGCCGTTCCCGCGGTACAGAGCTTCCAGGTGCTGAAGATCGATCGGGGCATCGACGCCAACTCGCTGCAGAAAAAGCTCACCGAGATGTTGAAGCCGGCTGCGCCCAAAGGCGAGGTCAAGGGGGGCGAGCAGCCCCAGCCTCCGGGCCAAGGTCAGCGCCGCGGCGGCCGCGGCAATCGCCAGGGCGGCGGCGGAGGAAACGAAGGCGGCAACAGCGGCGGCAACGAGTAGCCGCGCCGCGTCTCAAAGCATCGGGAGGGCGTTGAGCCCTCCCGATTTCGCGCGCACTCTCAAAAAAAGGCAAGACCGTCCCTGACTTCGTCGGGTGGCTGGGGGTCGAACCGTCCGCGGTTCGCCCCCAGTCATGTGGAGAACTGGGGGCGGCGAAGACGACGACCCCAGCCACCCACGGCGCGCTTTCAAAAAAAATCTTTTGCGCGCTTCCCGCGATGAGCGCGCAGATTCAGGTTTCAAAACGCGCTCCGCGCCGGGGAAATCGTGCGATCACACCGAGTCGGCGCGCGACAGCGCGTACGCGCGTTTCTGCCCTGCGCACGATGGCACTCGCAAGTGCAATTGAATTTTTCGCCTCGCCCCGTGCATACTTAAGCCGTGCCTCGACGAGTCTGAGTGGTTGGTCGCGCGAACGGCTCGGTTCGCGACTCGGTTCGTTTGTGTTTGTGACAAAGGAGAGGGCGATGCGGCCATTCGAGCGCTGTCCCGATTGCGCGGACACAGAAACTCCCGCAGTCAATCGTCGAGTCTTCGTGAAAACAATTGGGGCGACGGCCGTTGCCGCCTCGACCGTCTCGCTGCCGCGCGTCGCCCTCTCGAAGGAGGGTGCGGCTCCGGCAGGCGCCGCGCCGGTGCCCGAAAGCCTGGCCCAAAAGCTCTACGCGTCGCTCACGCCGGCGCAACGGCAGAAGATCGCTTTCCCCTGGGACTACACCGACAAGCGGGGTCTCTTGCGGATGCACGTCTCCAACAACTGGCAGATCACCGAAGAGAAAGTGGCCAGCAGCTTCTTCACCAAGGACCAGCAGG
>DASPSM010000441.1:0-6221 GCA_035623955.1 Planctomycetaceae bacterium | reverse complement strand
CGCACTGCTCGGCCCGGTAATTTGGATAACTACTGTTAGCGCGATTGTGACGACTTCTGAATCGTCGTAAGTCATTGCACTCGGAGGGATTCGAACCCCCAACCCTCGGTTCCGAAGACCGATGCTCTATCCATTGAGCTACGAGTGCGGATCGCCGCGCCGAACGCGGGCGTGAAACCGGCGCGTCGGCTCGAATGTATCGCAGCCTCTCTGCTCCCGCAATGAGTCACGGCCTGCTTCTGCTGGGCTGAGACGGCTCACCGTGCAGCCGGGCGAAAGTCGTTGATTTCGTCGTTTGCCCGGCTCATTTTCGGCTCTATCGGCCGGTTTCGCGAAGAGACCGCCGGCACACGCTCGTTGGCTTTACCGCGACTTTTCGTCCAGAATGCGCCCCTGCGTGCCGATACGCAGGCGCGCATCGAACACAGATCGATGCCCAACTTCGCCACAATGCAGTCGCCTGAGTCGACCCCCGGCTCCCCGATCGCCGACGCTTTCGTGGTCCCGCAAAAACAAAGACCGGCGGGCCCCACCTGCGCCGCCGGTCTCGCCTGGCGTCGTCTGTCTCTGAGCCGCTGCGTTACGGCGTCTTCTTCACCGTGATCTTCTTGCCGCTGCTGGCCGATTGTACTTTCGGCAAAACGATCGAAAGCACGCCATTCTTGAAAGAGGCGTCGACCTTCTCGCTGTTGACCTCGGCCGGCAGCGCGATGGAGCGCTGGAACGAGCCGTAGGTGCGTTCGATGCGGTGGTAGTTCTTGTTCTTGTCCTCTTTCTCCGCGTGCTTCTCGCCGCGGATGTGGAGATGCCCCTCCGAGAGCGTGACCTCGATGTCGTTCTCGGTCAGTCCGGGAAGGTCGGCCGTCACGTGGACTGCGTCGTTGGTCTCCGCCACATCGACCTTGGGGGTCAGTGTCCCTTCCTGCCATTCCTTTCCGAAGGGAGCCAGGTCGAAGCCCTCGAAGAAGTCGTCGAAATAGCGACGCATCTGCCTTTCCATCGCCGTGAACGGATCGTGGATTTCGCCTCGGCGACTCAGCTCCTGTTCTCGCTCGCGATGCCGCCAGGGAACCAGTTCTCGAATTCTCATGGTTTGTGCTCCTTATCACCGAAGTGAGTTCTGACCGGGAGGGCGAGGCTCCCGCCGAGCCGCCGCTGCGTGAAAAGGCCGGCTCCGCGGGAGCTTCGCCCTCCCGCGGATCTCTCAGCAACCTTCCTCGCTCAGCGGGCGACGACGTTGATCTTCTGTCGCGCCGAGCGGGCAGTCTTGGGCAGTTTGAGCTGCAGCACGCCGTCTTTGATGCTGGCTTCGATGCCGTCCCGACTGACGTCGTCGGAGAGCGTGAACGTCCTCTCGAAGTCGCCGACGCCGTATTCCGTCTGGAACGGCGTGTAACCCTCGAACGACGGGGGCTCGACGGTGCCGCGGATCGTCAGCACGTTCTTGTCCAGCGTGATCTCGAGATGGTTTTCATCGACCCCCGGAAGGTCGGCCAGGACGACCATTTCATTCGGAGCGTCGAGGATATCGACGGCCGGGCGATAGGCGGGGCGCTGTCCCGCTCCGTCGCCCGTAGATTGTTGACTTTGATTCATGGTTGGCTCCTGTCGTTTGTCGCTCGTGTTCGCCTGTTTGATGTCGGTTGACCGGTTGGTCCGCCGTGATTCAGCCGGCTTTGATGGTGAGCTTTTTCGGCTCATGTTCGGCCACTCGCTCTAGCTTCAGAGTCAGAAGACCCTTTTCGTAGACCGCTTCGCACTTGTCGGGATCGACGTCGAACGGGAGTTCGACGGTCCGGCGGAACGGCTCGAACCACCGCTCGCGACGCACGTACTGCTCATCCTTGGCAGTCGCTCCCGGGGCCGTTTCCGCGCGCTGCCCGGCAATCGTCACCGAGTCCTTGTCGACGTGCACGTCGAGCTTGGACGCGTCGATGCCCGGAAGCTCCGCCGTCAGCGTCAGCCCCGTTTCGCTTTCATGGGCATTCATTGCGGGAAAGGCCGTGGTTCGACGGACGTTTGGCCACCATTCACCCCTCGTCAGCTGATCCAGTTCTTGCCGCAGGCGATTCATTTCCCGCCAGGGATTCCAGGCCGTTCTCGTTCTGCTCATCTTTAGTTCCTCCATTTCTTCCGCTCGCTCAGGGGACGCTCTGCCTCAGGGCGTCCACAGCTGCCGCCGAGTGGAAAAGCAAGCACCATACCAATTCGCTCCGACTGCAAGTGAATCTGTAAGTCCTTGTCACTATTTGATTTGAACCACATCGAAGAGCTGGCTCGTTAACACACGCGAGAAGACGAAGTGCCATCTTGGCAGCCGTGGAGGGGTCGCGATTTTTTTGTCACTTTGAGACGGTGCCAAATTGGCACGGCAACGCCTTCGCAGACAGGCCGGTCGACGAGCGGAGTGGTTCTTGGCTCGGGCCGACCGGTCAGCACGGCTTTTCCGCGAGCCGAGATGGAAGATGTCTCTTCGCAGACGAACTTAATCATTCGCACCGGGCGCGACCCGGAAGTTGAGTCGATCTTCAAGAAGTGCGGCACCGGAGAAGGGAAGCTCCACCGAGGTCCCGGCCTTGATTGGCGGCTCGCGGTTGCCGGAATGTGCCCCGCAATGACGGGTTTTGCCGGTTCGCGTTCGCTGGATGAGCGCCGACGGCGGCGATTGGCCACCGGCTCCGAGACCGTTCCGCTGGAGGCCGTCGCGGAACCGGCCCCGCGACGGGCCCCGGCCGAAAAACGCAAACGCGCGCGGCGCGGCTCCGCCCACTTTCCGCTGCGGAAAGTGATCTCGATTCGCTACTGGAAATTGGCGGCGGTGATCCTCGGCGCCGCGGTGGCAGGTGCGGGCATTCTGGTCGGCGGCTGGGCGGCCGCGACTCACGGCGAGCAGCTGGGTCCCGGCTTCGTGTTGATGTTTCGCCTGGATGCGGCTCGGCTCGTGCGTGGCTTTGCCGCAGTCGGGCTGATGCTGGCCGGACAGCTGGCGCTGCTCATTAGTTGGGCCCGCTCGCAGAGCCTGCAGGATTTTAGCGGCCGCTATCGCGGCTGGGTCTTCTGTGCGATCCTCGCGTTTGTCGCGGCGATCGGTCTCGAGACGCAACTGACGGCCGCCTGGAGTGCGACGGCCACCTGGCTGTGGCCGACTCCGTTTGTATCCGCGATTGCGCAACGGGCCATTCTGCTTTGGCTCGTTCCGACAATAATCTGCGGCTTGTTTGCGCACGCGTATCTCGTCCGCGAGATGCGCGATTGCCGCCTGAGCCTGACCTTTCTTTGGCTGGCGTTCTTTCTTGGCGGTGGCGCGGCCGCAATTCTGATCGCCCGACCCCTTCCATTCCCGGAGCCGCGAGCCCGGCTTGTCGAATGCGGCGTCGCGCTGGCGTTCGTGATCTGCGTCTTTTCGAGCTTGCTGCTGCATGCGCGGCACGTTGTTTATGTGTGTGTCGATCCGCCGACAAAACGTCCGTCGCGCGCGATGGCCGCGCTGCGTTGGCTCCGACCGTGGGCGCTCTTCAAGCGCAGGGGCGCGAACGCCGGCAATAAGAGGAGTCGCCAGTCGGCCGGTGGCGACATTGTCGCCTCCGTCAAGCGGCGAACGCCGAGGCGGCCACGTTCGGCCACCAAGGCGCCTCCGCCCGAACTTTCGCCTGAGCCTTCGTCGGAGAGTCGTCGTGCCCCGGCCCCGCCGGCATCGATCAAATCCACCCCTGCCAAGCCGAGCGTGGTCGATCCGCGAAAAGCGGCCGCAGCCAATGACGTGGCAGACGAAGAGGAAAACTCGCCGGCGTCGAGTGCCGGTCCGGGCGGGGCTTTCGCGGGAATGAGCCGTCGCGAGCGACGGCTGCTCAAAAAACAGATGCGAGCGGACCGGGCGCCCCTGCGCCGCTCGGCTTAGAAAGCGTGCTGCGGAGGCTTGGCTGCCGCAGGCACCGGGTCCAGGGCCACGTCCCCGGTTGACGCCAGTGCAGGTTGCTCGCAGAATGCTCGTTAACTTTTGTCGGGTTCGTTGCCCGCTCGCGGTCTGTTCATCACGCAATCTCAGCCAGGTCGAGGGCTTTATGTCGCAAGCGGAGTGGCCGGAAGAAGTTCGTCGTCCCGACGACGTGAATCGTCCTGCGCGACGCTCGGAAGACTGGAGCGATCAGGCTCCGCCTCCGCCCAGCGGCATGAGCGGTGGGATGAAGGCCTGCCTCGTCGTGATTTGCGTGGTCGGCCTGTGCTGCCTGTTGTGTTGCGGCGTCGTCGTTTATGTCTTCTACAACATGGTCCCGAAGGTGTCGGAGAACCCGGCCGAAATCGACGCGGTGCGCGATTCGATCTGCAAGATCGACATTCCGCCGGGGCTCAAGCCGAAGACGTCGATCAAGTTTGACAACTTCTTCATGTCGATGCCGATGGTTGTCTACGAAGACGCTGGGCACGCGACGTTGATGTTGATGCAGATGCGAATCAAAGTTCAGGGAGGCGACTTTAATCAGGCCATGCGTCAGCAGTTCGATCAGCGCCGAAGCGTCGAGGTGGGGCGAATGGAAAACTCAAAGACCGAAACCAAGAACATCAAAATCAAAGGCAAAGAGTGCTCGTTCGTGTTCACCTCGGGCGAAGAACGAGTGCCGCAGGGACCGGGCGCCGGAAAAAAACCAGCCAAAAAGGAGTTCCGTCACGCGATCGAGGGATCGTTCGAGGGGAAAGACGGCCAGGCGATGATCTTCATCGACTTTGACGATACCTATAAAGAGGCCGATATCGTCAAGATGCTGGAAAACATCCAGTGATCGCCGGCGCCAAGCGTTCCCAGTGGACAGCTCCGTCCGCTTCCCGCGGCGCTCTGCGCAGGAACTGGCCGCCGCTCTGATAGCAGCCGTCGCGACGGAAGCGGCACCACCGCAGGACAGCGAGGATGCCCTCGCCCGCAGTCGGATCCTCGGCCCGGAAGCGCACGACCACTTTCCGCGAAGCCAGCGGCTGCGGGTGGCAGAATGAAATTCCCGACAGCGAGATGTCGCGCGCCTGAGCCACAAAGGCCCGCTCCGACGGCTGCTCGGTCACGTCGTTAAGCGGCGTGATCAACAGCGACTTGGTATACGCGACGCGGTGCCAGCGCCGCGAATGCAGCGATCCAAAGCTCGAATGCCAGCTGGCAACCAGCCCGCCCCGGAGCAGGCATTCCACCTCCGGAATGCCGCGGAGGATCGCCAGGACGCGCTCGTCGGGCGCGCCGGGAAATGTCGCCAGTTCCGCGAGCGAAGCGGGCGCCGCGGCGCTCGCACGCGCTGGGGCTGAATCGAGCAATGCCTCGAGCATTCGCGGCGAGCCCTCGCTGGGCGTTCAGCAGGCGCCGGGCCCGCCGAAAAGGCGCGCCTCAAAGACGCTGTGAAAGCCTACGTCACGCCCGGAATCGGTCAAATTTTCTGCCTCTTGCGGCGAAATACCCTGCGGAAAGGCACAAAGGGGCTGCCAAAGATTTTTTGTGTTAATGCTAAAAAAATGCTTTTTCGCTCTTGCGTTAGAAATTGCGCACTGTCAGACTCGACCACCAGCGGGCCGGACTCGATGTCAGCCGGGAGCAGCATCTTGGAATCGACGCAGTCAGCCCGCAGCAGCGCTCAGGTCCCTCGCAGCCGCTTCGAGCACGCTCTTGCCGAGCTCGAAGCCCTCGGCCTCGTGCGGCCGGCCAACGTCCTCTTGGCGGAGTATCTCCGCGCCTTGACGGCCGAGCAGGTCTTGGACGCGGGAACCGCCGAACAGGTCGCGGCGGCGTACAACCGCGTCCGCTACTCCGCGGCCTGCGACAACGATCCCCAGGTGCGCGAAGCCGTCGCGGCACTCAATCGGATCGCCGAGCGTCTCGCCGGGATGAGCCCGCAGGATCGGCAGCAACTCGCGCAGCGCGTTCGCGGGCGGATCAAATCGCTGGCCGCCGAGACCACTCTCGAACGCGACACCGAACAATTGATCGATGCGAGCAACACGCCCATTGCGCCGACGCGACAGACTCAAACCGTCGGGGAAAACCGCGCCGCGACCACGAGTGTCGAAGCGGCCCTCCGCGCCGCGGCGCTGGCCGAATCGACCGATTCGTTCGTTGAGTCGTCGCCCGCGTCCGCTCGCCGGCGCGCGTCCTTGGCAAAGGTTTCGGGCGAAGTGGCGGCAGTCGTCGCGCTGGTGATGTTCTTCGGCGGATATTTTTGCCGCGAGAGCCTCAACAAGATGAGCGC
>DASPSM010000430.1:0-2622 GCA_035623955.1 Planctomycetaceae bacterium | reverse complement strand
GGCGTTGACGGTCGTGGCCAGCTTCGATTCGACCAGGGCCTTGTAGAGCCGGCCATTGGGCGCCTGCGCAATGATGCCGTCGAGGAGGTTGAGCGGCGCCCAGTCTTTGTGGGCGGCCGCCGGAACGTGATAGCACACGCCAACCTCGCCGACGACGCCCACGCGGCGCAGGGTCACCGTGTGCTCGCCGTCTTGAGCCGGTTCCTCGGTGTAGGTGTTGGGGAGATCGCGATTCGGTTTGGGGATCGAGCCCAGATATTGCTCGACGAGCGCGAGGGCCTTGGGCTCTTCGAACTTGCCGGCGACGATCAGCACCACGTTATCGGGCTGATAGTACTTGTGGTAGAAGTCCTGCAGACTTTCGATCGGCACGCGCTCGATGTCGGATCGGTTGCCGATTGTCGACTTGCCATAGTTGTGCCATTCGTAGGCCGCCGCGCGAATCCGCTGATCCAGCACGGCGACTGGACTATTTTCGCCCCGTTCGAACTCGTTGCGGACGACGGGCATTTCCGAAATCAAGTCGTCGCGCTTGATGAAGCTGTTGACCAGGCGGTCGGACTCCAGCGCGATGCCGAACTCCAGATTCTTATCGTTGGCGGGCATCGTCTCGAAATAATTCGTGCGATCCTCGTTAGTGGTGCCGTTAAAGCTCGCTCCGTGATCGCGCAGGGCCTTGGGAACGTTGGGGTGATTGGGCGTTCCCTTGAAGACCATGTGTTCGAGCAAATGCGCCATGCCCGTCTCGCCGTAACCTTCGTGACGGCTTCCGACAAGCACCGTCAGATTCACGGTCACCGTCGGCCGCGACATCTCGGGGAACAGCAGCACCCGTGCGCCGTTGGCGAGACGATATTCGGTGACGCCCTCGATCGAGACGACCTTGACGGGCGCCTCGGCCCGCGCGGTCAGCCCTCCCGCCAGCACACAAACAACAGCAAGCAACCGTCGCATGGTAGAGCCCTTGTGGAAGCAAAATCTGCCGACGAATCCCGGAAAACCATCCTACCGCAAGTTGCGGCTGGCGAGTATCTAACGCCCGCTCGATTCCGGAGAAACCTGAAGAGGGGCTTTTCACCGGGTTTCTGGGGGCCCGACGCAGCCCCCGGCTGGGGCGGCCTCGCTCCCGGCAACCTATGAATCCTGGTGCCGAGCTCGATCTCCCGTCCGTTGTTCGTGGCCCTCCCTGGCTCTACGATGGCATCACGAGCCGCGCCTGATCTCGTACGCGCCCACAGGACGACAAGCC
Source organism: Planctomycetaceae bacterium (assembly GCA_035623955.1). Classification (GTDB taxonomy): domain Bacteria; phylum Planctomycetota; class Planctomycetia; order Planctomycetales; family Planctomycetaceae; genus DASPSM01. The sequence goes on along the minus strand of DASPSM010000430.1, from coordinate 1,373 downwards.
TATGAACGAGGACGTTCCGGCGACGTCATGGCTCCGCCAGGCTCTCGCGCAAGCGGTCGAGCAGGGGGCCTCGGATTTGCATGTCGTGGTCGGCCATCGGCCGACAATGCGCTTGCACGGGCGGCTGCAGCCCACAAGCGGCCCCGTGCTGACTCCCGAAGTCGCGACGGCGGGACTGCTAGCGTTCTGTCCGCCGCGGTCGCAGGAGCAGTTCGATCGCGAGCACAACGCCGACTTTGCCCTGGAGTTGGAGCTCGGCGGAAAAAGGCGGCGACTGCGGGTCAACTACTTCCTGAGCGGTCCCGGCATGGGGGCCTGCTTTCGCATCATTCCGTCCGATATCCCGGATTTTCTCTGGGCGGGCTTTCCGCTTGCACTAGCCCAGCGGTTGACTCATTTCCGCAACGGGCTCGTGTTGATTTCCGGGGTCTCCGGGGCGGGGAAGACGACAACTCTCGCGATGTTGATCAATCTCCTGGCCCGTGAGGGGGACTATCGGATCATCACCCTCGAAGAACCGATTGAGTACGTCTTCGCCAGCAGCGACAGTTCGATTGTCACGCAGCGCGAGGTGGGCCGCGATGTGGGCTCGTTCGCCGAGGGGCTGAAATACGGCCTGAGACAAGACCCGGACATTATCCTCGTTGGGGAGATCCGCGACCGCGACACGGCTCAGATGGCTCTGAGCGCCGCCGAGACGGGTCATCTTGTCTTTGCCACGCTCCACACGCGGGACGCCAAAGGGGCGATCTCGCGCTACGTCGATCTCGTCCCGCAACACGTGCAGAGCGAAATTCGCGGTCAGCTCGCCTTCAGCCTCCGCGCGGTCGTTTGCCAGCACCTGCTGCCCAGCGTCGCGGGCGGGAAACGCGAGCTGGCGCTGGAAATTCTGTTCAACAATTCGCCGATCGCCAGCGCCATCCGCACGGGCAAGGACGAGAGCATCGATCGGAACATTCTCACCAGCCGCGCCGAGGGAATGCTTCCGCTCGACGAGTCGGTGCGGCAGCTCTTCGTCGCCGGCAAGATCAGCCGCGAAACGGCCGAGGATTTCGTCACCGACAAAGGCGTCCTGGCCCGCAAATAGTGCCGCAGTGGCGCCCTCGATTTCTCCAAATGTTAACAAATTGGCACGCGCGTGGCGGGCCGTCACCGCGGAGTCGCTAACCCGTGCCTCTTCAATTGCTTAGACCGAGTGCTTGGATTCGAACTCGTAGCACTCGCCTGGTGACTTTTGCGCATTGGGTCACTCCTGGTCGAGGCGTGTGGGCTATCCTTTTGGACAGGCCATTGCGGTTGCCTGCGCTTCAATCCAACCACGAGGCTGACAAAATGCTGACCGAAGACCGTCGCGATGCGCGCACCGCGAAAAC
>DASPSM010000429.1:0-3866 GCA_035623955.1 Planctomycetaceae bacterium | reverse complement strand
CCAGCAGGTCTTTCTCGATCGCCTCGGCCGCGATGGCGTGAGCGCGCTCGTTCGGGTGGGCGTCGAAGCGGCTGACCATCAAGTTTTCGCCCGCATGCTGGCGGAAGATCGGATCGAGGTCGAGCAGGGGGATTTTTTCGGTTTTGCAGAAGTCGGCAAGCCGCTGGCGCGCTTCCTTGAAGGAATCGTCTCCGGACAAATCGTGGAGAAAAGGAAAAATCACCATCCGCAACTCGGCATCCCCCTGTTTGCACTCGCGGTGCAATTGCGACAGCTTGGCCCGCAATCCGTCCCAGGCGACCGTGTGATACGAGGCCGCCAGCTTCTCGAAGTACCGGTTGTTACGTCCCTGGAACTGCCGGAAGCGAAAATAGAGCCAGTTGAGCAGGTAGGTATCGCGGAACAGGAAGAACTGCGGCCCGGCCGTGTAGATCCCTTCGAGGGGATTCTGGCCGGCCAGGTCCATGTAGCCTTCGATGTCATTGAGGTTGTAGACGTAGATGAACATGCTGACATCGGCCTGCATCTTGAACATTACGCCCGCGGCTATCGCCTCGATTTGTGAGGCTTCGAGGCCGGGATCGCCGAGATTGGCCACCGCGTATTTGCCCGGCGCCTTTTGCTCGAGCCAGGCGGCTACGCGATCGGAGAAGCGGTCGTCCATCCGCTTAATGCCGTGGCCGATGGTGAAGCTGTCTCCCAGGAAGATGATCCGCTTGCGTCCGGGCACGTATTTCGTGAAGGGCTCTCGGTCGCGGTTCCCCTCATTGTTGCGCTCGTGATCGATGTGCAGCGCCAGCCAACGCTTGGACACGTTGGTGATGTTGAACGTGTCGCTGAAGTCGGCGAAGCAGGCGAACGCCAATTCCCCGGCCGTCACAACGGCCAGCAGCATCCAGAGCGAGAGACCGATGTTGGCCACGACCAGGCCGCGGCCTTTCGACCGGCGTCGCCGGCGGTACCAGAGCACGCCCAAAAGAAGGAGCGCCAGCGCGGCGAGCCAGACGGCCATTCCGATCAGGTATCCGTCTGAAAGATAGAGCACCAGCACCGGCCCAGCCTCCCTCAGGTTCCTGCGTGTTTCTCAGGCGGCGCCGGCCGGAAGAAATCGGCCAGCAGCTGGTTCTCGATCGCCTCCGCAGCGATGGCGTGTGCCCGCTCATTAGGATGCGCGTCGAAGCGGCTGACGACGAGGTCCTCTCCCGCGTGCGGCCGGAAGACCGGTTCCAGGTCGAGCACGGGGATCTTCTCCGCCTGGCAGAATTCGACGACTCGCTGATGGGCTTCGCGAAACGGATAATTCTCGCCGACCTCGCGCACGAACGGAAAGATCACCATGCGGAAATCGACTCCCTGCGCCGCGCAGGCGTGGTGCATTTCTCTCAGCAAGTTCCGCACGCGGTTCCAGGGCTCCGATTCGTAAGACCGCCTGAGGTTCTCGTAGTAAGACCGGGCGCCGGCGTTACGAAACGCGACCAGGCGAAAATAAAGCCAGTTCAAGAGGTACGTGTCGCGAAGCAGAAAGAACGTCGGCTCGGAGCTTTGGATTGCCTTCAGCGATTCGCTCGTGCGCGGATCGAACGTATCGACGTCGTTGAGATTGTAAACGTAGACGCAGGCCGCCATGTCGTAGTGCTTCTTGAGCAATTCCTCCTTCACCAGGCCCGCGATCAACAGGGCGTCGTACGCGGGGAGGGCCATGTTGGCCACAACGAATTCTCCCGGCTGATCCCGCTCGAACCGGGCGGCAATCAGGTCGGTGAACCGGTCCTCCATCCGGCGAATGCCGTGGCCTGCCGTGAAGCTGTCGCCCAGAAAGATGATTCGCTTCTTTCCGCCGGGGACGAACGTCGTCAGCTCGTTGCGGTCGCGAAAGCCGTTCTGGTTTTTCTCCCCCTCAATGTGCACGGCCAGCCAGCGTTTGGACACGTTGGAGACGCTGAATGTGTCGCTGAAGTCGGCAAAGCAGGCAAACGCCAGCTCCCCGGCAGTGACGAGCGCAAGCAACATCGCCAGCGACAGGCTGGCATTGATCGCCATCAGCCGCCGGGGTGCCTGATGGGAACGCCGGCGGGCACGCAGCAGCCCCGTGACGAACACACCGAGCGCGACGATCCAGATCACCATGCCGATCACGTAGTCGCGCGACAGATACAGAACGAGCACAATTCACTCCACCGCTTGCACTCGCAAACGGAAAAGTCAGGATGAACCACCAAGGCACCAAGAGCACCAAGAAATCAATTCGAGGATTTCATCGCGTCGCATTTCCTTGGTGTCCTTGGTGCCTTTGTGGTTCAACATCCGATTGATTTAATTTCAAGGACGGTGCCAGTCACTTCGCGGCAGCAGCCACGTGCTTTCGCCTCAGCACGATGAAATATCCGTCGGTCGCATCGGGCAGCAGCTCCCATTGTTCGGGGTGGTCGCGGTACTCGGGCACCTCGTCGGGCCGCTTGATTTTGCTGTAGGGATGCTGCGTATCGATCACGATGTAATCGGTGTCGGGGGGCACGCCCGGCTGATAATTGTTGACCGCGCGGGGATAGTTGCTGTAATCGTAAGACCGCTCGAAGTGCGTGAAGCGCGGATGAACGAAATCGGTCGAGGCCACCCGGAAATTCTGTGACGGAATCTGCTTCATCACTTCCGAGAACAGTTCCGCTCGCTTGCTGACGAGGTACAGGCTTCGCCAATGAACGCCCGAGTCCGGATCCCAAAAGGCGATCGACAGCGGACTCAGACCGTAAAACAGTCCGGTGATGAGAGCGCTGATTCCGGCAAACCGTGCCCACCAGCCGGCGCGCGAGCCAGCGAGGTCAGGCGAAACGCCTGCCGATGACCCGGACCCGGCGCGCCAGCCGAACTTTCTTTGCGATACAGTGCCCAACCCGGCCGCTGCCGACCAGAGCAGAATCGGAACGGCTGCCGCGTGCACGTGGTGCATCGGCCGATCGATCACCTCGTTGAGACACAACGTGAGAAATAGGGGCAAGGCGACGGCCAGGCGCCCCGGCGAGAAGAGAGGCAAGAACCCGAGGGGAGCCAGCAGCATGAGCGCGTACGCAGCCGAGTGGGCGTTGACGAACGCCTCCGACAAACGGGCCGGATGCGTGAGCATCGTCCGCGCGATTTCGGGCAGCGTTTTGCCGAACTTCGAGAAATAGCTCGCGTAGTGGATTTCCTGGCCGTGCCGAAAGTGCGCCATTACGACGCGCGTGGCAATGATCAAGTAAATGACCGAGAAAACGGCCACACCGACTCCGAATGCAAGAACGCGCCAGTTGAGTTTGGAGGGATTACTGGGGCTCTCGATCGCGTTCGGTTGCGTCCGTGAAAACACCAGCGCGATCCAAAGTCCGAGCGGCGCGAGCACGATCGTGTAATCTTCTTGCGCGCTTAAGGCGACCGCCGCCAGCACGCAAAAGGTCTTAAACCTCCGACGTTCGAGCTGATCGAGGGCGAACAGCAGAATCGGAATCGCGAGCCCGTTGGGGCGAAACGTCTTGAGATCGATCGAGATGTCGAGAAACTGCAGGGGGAAATAAAGCAGGCATGCGGCGGCCAGCCACACGCCGGCCCGCGATTGCCCGGTGTGTCGCCGGGCGATCCAGTAAACGGGGATGCAGGATGCCGCCAACAGGGCCGAGTCGCACAACTCGAGCAGCAGCTGCGAGGGCCACAACACGTACAGGGGAATCAACAGCAGGTGGATCACCTGCACATGCTCGCCCAAAAAAATCCCCTGATCGAGGTAACTGCGAAAGCCCTTTCCGTGCAGCAGGTTCCACAAGTGCTCCTCGTACATCGCCGAGTCGCCATGCGGCAGTCGCAGATTCCGATAAAGCTGCCAATTCATCGCCACA
>DASPSM010000421.1:0-4813 GCA_035623955.1 Planctomycetaceae bacterium | reverse complement strand
GTCGCCGGCGCGGAAGGGAGCCTCACCGAGATGGTCTCCGTGGGTGAGGGGGCCCTGATCGGCATTCCGATGCACGGGCTCGATCCCAACGGCCCGACGGCGCACAACCTCGACGTTTCGCGCGGGCGCCTGCTCAGCGTGAGCGACCATCGCACGGTGTTGCTCGGAAATGCTTTGGCGGACGGTCTCAAGAAACAACCGGGGCAGACGATCGAAATCGAGCGGACTCCCTTCCAGGTCGCCGGAGTGTTCCAGACTGCCGATCCCATCGAAGCCAACACGATTGTCGCCCCCATCGCCGACGTCGAAGAGCTGATGGGCCGGCCCGGACAAGTTTCGGAAATCCAAGTTCGCGCAGTGCCCCAGGCTGCCAGCGACGCCGGCATCGCGCGGCTCTGTCGCCAGATCGAAGCTCTGCGCGATCCGGCGGGCCGATCGCTCGGTTTTAAGGCCCTGCCGACGCGGCAATTCGTCGACAGCGACACCGAAACACGATTGACGTGGGCGATGGCCTGGGGGACGTCGGTCGTCGCCATCGGGCTTTCGCTCGTGGCCATGCTCAACACGATGCTGATGTCGGTGCTGGAACGCACGAAGGAGTTTGGCCTCCTCCGCGCCATCGGATGGAGCCGCGGCCGCGTGATTCGCATGATTCTGGGAGAGTCGCTGGCAATCGGCCTGTTCGCGGCGCTGGTCGGAGCGGAGGGTGCCGCGCTGCTCGTTCGGGTTTTGGGTGCCTGGTCCTATACGCGCAACTTCGTGCAGCCGAGCCTCACGCTCCAGGCCGCTTTGATTGGCGTCGGGCTGGCGCTGGTGGCGGGAGTCGCCGGCTCGCTATACCCGGCGTATCGCGGGGCGTCCGCGGTGCCCCTCTCGGCCCTGCACTTTGAATAACGACCTGCGGATCGGGCCGTCTCGGAGGAAGGAAAGCAGATGAGTGGCAGCGAATCCGACATCGGCCCGCGCTTGGTGCCGCTTTTGGACGTCCGCTCGGTCTGCCGCACCTATGACGACGGCACGGTGCGGGCGCTCAAGAACGTCTCCTTCAGCGTCAACCGGGGCGAATACGTCGCGATCATGGGCCCCAGCGGCAGCGGCAAATCGACCCTGCTCAATCTCCTGGGGGCGCTCGACCATCCCTGTCGCGGCGAGATCTGTTTCGAGGGGCAGTCGCTGGCCAGCCTGCCCGATCTCGACCGCTTCCGCGCCCGGACGATTGGCTTCGTCTTCCAGTCGTTCCATCTCTTGCCCACGCTCACCGCGCTCGAAAACGTGCAGATCCCAATGTTCGAGGGGCCCCTCAACCGCCGGGCGCGAGTGAAGAAGGCCGAAGAGCTGCTCTGCCTGGTCGGGCTGTCGCATCGCTTGAAACATGTGCCGCAAAAGCTCTCGGTGGGTGAGCGGCAGCGCGTGGCCATCGCCAGAGCCCTGGCGAACGATCCCTCGGTCCTCCTGGCCGACGAGCCGACCGGAAATCTCGATTCGCGGGCCGGAGCGGGCGTCCTCGACTTGTTCGATCAACTGCACCGCCACCGCGGCGTGACGCTGATTGTCATCACGCACGGCGCGGAAGTGGCCGCGCGGGCCGAGCGGACGATCTGGATCCGCGACGGCGAGGTCGACCTGCTGCAACGGACTGGCGGAGCCGTCACGCGATGCGCTGTCTGACGATCGCCGCGAAAAACCTCCGGCGGCGGCCCGTCCGCTCCGCCCTCACCGCGGCCGGCCTGGCTGCGGCCGTCGCCGCCATTGTAGCACTGGTGGGCGTGGCCGAATCGTTCGAGAGCTCGTTTCTCGCCCTCTACACCCGGCGCGGGGCCGACCTCGTCGTCCAGCGGCGCGGCGGGGCCGTTCAGCTCTCGAAGGGCGTCTCGCTGAAACTGGGAGAGCAGATCCGTGGCCTGCCGGGCGCGGGGCAGGTCATCGGCGGCTTGATGGACATGGTCGCCTTCGAGGACCACGACCTGTTCATGGTCATCGTCAACGGCTGGGAGCCGACCTGTCCTGTTCTCGACCGGGTCAAAATCAAGGCCGGACGCCGGCTGCAGGCGGGCGACAAAGACTGCGTGATGCTCGGGCGGGTTCTGGCGGCCAATCTCGGCAAGCAGCCGGGCGACACGGTCGAAGTCTACGCCCAGCCCTTCCACGTGGTGGGAGTTTTCGAGAGCTTCAGCGTCTACGAAAATGGCGCCGTCTTCATGCTGCTGGACGATCTGCAAAAGCAGATGGACCGCCCCGGCCAGGTGACCGGCTACATCGTGCAGGCCGATCCGCCTGGCGACCCCCGGGCCATCGACGCGCTCCGCTCGCGGATCGAAGCCCTCGATCCGGAAATTGCCGCCACTCCGTGCGCGGAGTTCGTCGCCTCGCTCAACCAGATGCGGGTGACGCGCGTGATGTCGTGGGTCATTTCGGCCGTCGCCTGCTTGATGGGGGCGTTCGGGATCTTGAACACGATGGCCATGAGCGTCTTCGAGCGCCGCACCGAAATCGGCGCTTTTCGCGCGATGGGTTGGCGGACCTGGCGCGTCGTCGTGCTGATTGCCGAGGAGTCCCTGTTGCTGGCCGGAGCCGGCTCGATCGTCGGCGTCGCGGGCGGGTTTGTCGCCATCTTCGCGCTGGCCCATTGGCACGTCACGTCGGGCCTGGTGCAGGGCGATCTTCCGCTGCGTGCGGTCTGCGAAGGACTCGCGCTGGCGGCTGTGATGGCCATCCTCGGCGCGGCCTATCCCGCCCTGCGGTTTGCGCGACTGGCTCCGGTGGAAGCGCTGCGCGAAGGCTGATGGCTCGGCGAGGGCGTGCGCTCTGTCGTCCCGGCGAGCCCCCAGGGTGAGCTGGGGGGTGCTTCTCTTTGTCGTTGCGTTTTCTTTGCCGGGCGCTCAAAGACTGAAAGCCAAGCACCGTCGGGCTCACGCCCGACGCTCGCCGGGCTTACCGCGCGGTCGTTCGTCGCACGCCACCCACCGCCTCAAATCTTCGGCTTGGCCGGCGCGGTCGACGTCGTCGGAGGCGTTCGTTCGATCATGCCCCACATGTGGCCGCCGAATTTGTCGTGCTGCCACGTGCCGGCGTAGCGATCGCCGTAAACCAGCACGCGGGCCACGAACGTTCCCATTCCGGGCACGGTGACGTTGCTGACGGTGATCACCGGCGTATCGCCCGCCCAGTAGACTTCCAACGGAAAGGGGACCTTCGTGTCATGTTTGCCGTACTTGATCCGCGCCGTGATCAGCCAGCGGTGCCCTTCGATCTTCTCAGCCTTTTCGATTTCGTAGCGGTCGGCCAAGGCCTTGCCGTTGCTCGGATGCCCTACGACGGAGAAATTGCCGACCAAAGTGGCCCCGGTGAGCGTGTCGGCGAACGATTTCTCGAGCGTCGCGCGATCGGGAATCGCAGACTTTGCAGCGGCAGAATGCTTGGACTCTTGGGCGGGCGCGAGTTCCCGGTCGGCGGCCCAGAAGCAGAGACCGAAAATGACGGCGAGCGAAAATCGTCGGGCCATGAATGATCTCCAGATTGCGGATTTTTTGAGCGGGTGACAGGTTCTATCGTATCCTAGGCCAAGCGACCGAACAAAGCGGCCGCTTTGACCCGCGCGGGCGACCGGCCGTATACTCCGCGTTCTCAGCGTACTGCGATGCAAAATCCTGCCAACGAGCCGTCCCCCTCCACGAACGAGCCCGGCCGGCCTCCCGATCCGAGCCGGATGGGGCCCGCGTTCCGCCAGTTGTGCGAGGTCGTCGCTCGGCTGCGCTCGCCGACCGGGTGCCCCTGGGATCGTGTGCAGACGCTCGAGTCGATCAAGCCCTACACGCTCGAGGAGACGTACGAGCTGTTGGAAGCCATCGACGCCCGCGACGACCCGGCGATTGTCGAAGAGCTGGGCGATTTGTTGCTGCAGGTCGTGCTCGATGCGCAAATTGCCGCCGACGAGGGGCGTTTTGACCTCGTGCAGGTCGTCGAGCGCATCACGCAAAAAATGATCGAGCGGCATCCGCACGTCTTCGGCTCGGCCGTCGCCCACACCGCGGCCGACGTCTCGCAGCATTGGGACGCGGCCAAGAAGCGCGAAAAATCGCGCGAGAGCCTGCTCGACGGCATCCCCTGCGCGCTGCCGCAGCTGGCCCGGGCCGCCAAGCTCTCGAAGAAAGCGGCCCGCGTCGGCTACGACTTCCCAGAGCGGGCGATGCTGTTCGACAAGCTCCGCGAAGAGCTGGCAGAGCTGGCCGGCGAGCTCTTTCCCGACGGCGTCATTCCCGACGCGCCGGCCCACGTGGAAGCCCAGCCGGTGCCGGACGAGCGCATCGCCGACGCCGCCCGCCGGAACCGCGTCGAGGATGAGCTGGGCGATCTGTTGTTCGTCGTGGCCAACATCGCCCGCCGCTGGAAAATCGATCCCGAAGAAGCCCTGCGCAGGAGCAACGCCAAATTCGAGCGCCGCTTCCGCTACATCGAAGAGCAGCTCGCCGCCCAAAACCGCACGCTCGCCGATGCGACCTTGATTGAAATGGAAGAGCTCTACCAGGAAGGAAAACGACTGGAAAAGAAGGGGCGGCAGAAGCACGAATGACGAAGCACGAATGAATGACGAAGGAAGCACGAAGCTCGAAGCACTAATGAAGACTCCGTTCATTCGCGCTTGAGTCAATCATTCGGGCTTAGGTCATTTGGGCATTCCTTCGTCATTCAGTAGTGCCAAGTTCGTTCATTTTGCAAATGCGACGTAAGGTGTGCTGGCATCGTGAAGTTGGGCAGCGACTTCAGATGCGATCCAGTCGAGCATGTGGCGGAAGCGCAATTTTCCCAGACGCAG
>DASPSM010000414.1:0-3266 GCA_035623955.1 Planctomycetaceae bacterium | reverse complement strand
TCGACGTGGTCGTGGAAGATCGTCATCCAGGCCCCATTTGTCGCCAGGATCGAGTTCGACCCAGCGGTGGTCTGGACTTTTGGCGCCGGCTTCGGCCGTGCGCGCCCGCTGACGAGATCGCTGAAGTCCCCCTCCATCTCGCCGGAAAACCGCACCTGTTCGAACTCCCAGTTAGTCGTCTTCCGCGTCTTGGGAGGGGCGTTGGAGCGCACGTTTGTGATCTGTGCGATCCCCGAGGGCTGACCGCTTTCGTTGTGCCGCCAGACTCGCAGCAGGCCGGGACCGCTGGCTGTGCTCTTGCCCGTGAGCTTGTGGAAGATGAGATCCATAAAACGGCCGCGCCGCACCTCGGCCAGATGATCGCCTTGCGTCGCCTGGCTCTCGAATTCGACGTCCCCCTGGCAAAAGACCGTGTCGACCGCGGGTCGGTCGGCCTCCGATTTGGGCTGCTGTTGCGAGAACGAAAACGGTTTTGTGAGGGTGACATCCATGTTGAGGCAGCGGATTTCGCTCTTTGACTGGGCATCGGTGAGCGAGGTGTGCACGTTGACATAAAAGTGGGCGGTCTTGCCGTCGAAGTGCATTTTCTGGCGCCAGTCGACGTCGAGCGGCTGCGCGGGTTCGCTGTTTGCGGTGCGCACGACTTCGTCTCCGTCGGTGCCGGGGCCTGATTGCTGAACAGGCAGCTGCAGGCGGCCGGGACCTTCGACGTCGGCGGTGTTCCGCAAACGGTTGAAAACGACGCGCCCTCCCTCGATGTGCGCTCCGCGGTCGCGCACATGCGCGGGCTGACCGAGGACAATCATTTCCTGATCCAGTTCCCCGCGGTTGTGCACTTCGAGGATATTTCCGGTGACGACCAGGGGCTCGGCCGAATCGCCGTGCGCCTGAGTCAGTTGGACGTTTTCGTTCGCCAGCACGTCGACAATCTGTGGTTGTTGACCTTCGGGCCCCTGGATGACGTGAACGCGAACCCAGGCCGCCGTCAGGTTGTACGGATCGGCAGAGTTCCCCGTCGCCGAGAAGATGTCGTTCGGATTGTTCTTGCCCGGCGGCTGAGCCGCCGGCACGTCGCTCCGAGCGCCGCTGCTCGAGATCGCCACGGCGCTTGTGGAATTCGCCTGAAGCGCAGGTGCGGGCGATCGCACGACGTAGTCCGACGTCGGCACGAGGCTCGAGCGCTGCCGGCGCCGGTCGACGGGACTACGATGCGGCGCTCCAGGTCCGTCTTCGAACCAGATTTCGAGCCGGTCCGTGTCACATTCGATCTGCGGGCTGACCATCGCCACTTTCTGCCAGGCCAGCATGTGGTCCAGATGCGGACCATTTTGCGCGGGGTCGGCGGCAACAGGCTGGTTCGCGTGGGCCGTCTGCGCTTTGCGATTCTGTCGCGTGACCCACAGTCGAATGAAGTTAGCGGCGATGCCGGACTCCTGTTTCCGCTGCTCGATGAACGCCTCTTCCAGATGGATCAGATCGAAGGCGGCGTTCCTGGGGTCGGGCAACTTGCGCATCTCCTTGTGCCAGAAGGCGTGCAAGTCCTCTTGATTGGTCTTGTCGTCGACGTGGAGCATTTCCCCTTCGCCCAGACACATGACGTGCGTCAGTTCGCCTTGCGGGTCGTGATTGAGTTGAACTTTCTGGGCGCGCAGCTTGTTGCCGCGTTGATCGACCGTCACGCAGTTGGGGAGTTTGCGCACTTGCCCGTTCTTGTCGCGGACCGTCCGCTCGCGATCGGTGTCGCGAGGAATCCAGGCCAGCCTGGCCTCGCGGGCCGGCTGGTCGTAGTTGAACTCGCGCATGTGGGACGTGAGACCGTTGACGTCGGACGTCAGCTCGACCGTCTTGCCCCGAGCGCGGATGCTCTTGAAAGTGAGGTTCGACTCGAGACCACCAGTCGTGTTCTTTCCCGCCGCGGCACCCTTCCCGTCGCCGGCAACAGCGACCGTGGCGTTCTTCGGCGGGTTCTTGTCATTGGGCGATTTCTTCGCGTCGGCGGGTTGCGGGTCACCCGGCTTCTTCGGGTCGCCGGGCTTCTGCGGCTCAAAGGTGATTTCCACGTACTCGTCAGCAAACAGCGAGTCGAACTTTCCAGGCGTGGTCTCGCGACGGATGCGGACATTTCGCTCGAAGGTCGCGATCCGCGACTCGACATAAAACACGAAGCTGCCGTCGCAGTGCGTGCGGACGACTTTTGGCCCCTTGTCCTCGTTCCGTGAGAGGCCCGGCAACGACCCCGCTTGGGCTTCGCCGCTTGAGATCAAAGTCATTTCGACGTTTTGCAGGAGCTTGACGCTGCTGACTCCGGAAATGGAAAGGGTGTCGTCCGAATGCCCATTGTGCTCAGCAATCAAATCGATCTGAATGCCCTTGGCGATGGCCTGGTGCTTGTCAGCGTGAATTTCGACGGGATTGTCCGAGTAAATCCGCATCTCGTCGCGCTCGAAGAAAAAGTTGCGACCGTGAATCGTGAGGTTGTTCGGACCTGTGATGTCGACCCTTCCTTCCAGTCCCGCCTGCACCACCGGCCCAGGATTTTTTCCGAAAACCTGTGGCGATGGGCCCGAGTCTTCGCCGGCGGGCTTGGCCGTCCCGATCTCGTCTTTGAAGGTGACATAGGCCTTGTCGCTGATCACCGTGTAGGGCGCGTCCTCCGGTTTGTCCGCCTTGCGGCTCGAAATCATTGCGAATGGCGTGAATTTGATGACGTGCGACGATTCTTGCGTCCATTCCCGGAAGTAGCAGAAGGTCCGGCCGTCGGACGTCTCGATGCAGTGCGAGGCTTCCGGCACCCACGTGTTGGGCAGGTATTTCGCGGCTTTTCGCGCGCCTTGAGCGTCGACCGACTCGTAGTACCTCGCTTCGGATCCAGCCGGGCGAGCGATCCGCGAGACCGCAGTCTGATTGCTCGGCGGACACAGGCCGCTCATCGCCAATCGATAGGCCGCGAACATCACGAAGAGAATCAGGCCCGTCCCCAGGGTGATCGCCGTGCGCTCGACGGGCGAGCCCGCGTACAAAGCAGAGGCGAGTCCGTCGCTCCGCTGACTTCTTGGGGAAGCTTCACGCAACTGCGGCATGTGGACTCTTATTGGGCAATCTGGACATCAGCCGCGAGGTCCGCTTGGGGCAATCAGGCCGGCGCCGTCCAGGAACCACCTCCGACCGATGTGACCGGCGGCGTCCGGCCGGAAGTTCCGGCAATGAGGAGACCTGCGCCGACGACGTCCGTAACGTCCAGAATTCCCAGCGGCCGTCCGTCGACG
>DASPSM010000406.1:0-5343 GCA_035623955.1 Planctomycetaceae bacterium | reverse complement strand
ACCAGCACGGCCGAGCACACGATCGCCATGATGATGGCCCTTTCCCGAAATATTCCGCAGGCCGCGGCCAGCATGCGCGCCGGCAAATGGGAGCGCAGCAAGTTCACGGGGACGCAATTAGCGGGTAAGACCCTGGCCGTGCTGGGGCTGGGTCGGATCGGCCTGGCCGTCGCGCAGCGAGCCCGCGGCTTGGAGATGCGCGTGCTCGGCTACGACCCGTTCCTGTCGCCCGAGCGGGCTCGCGAGCACGGAATCGAACTGTTTCGCGAGGTCGACCCGATGCTCGAAGAATGCGATTACCTCACCGTGCACACGCCTCTCACGGAAGAGACTCGCGGTATCGTGAATGCGGCCCGGCTGGCGCGGATGAAGAAAGGCGTCCGCATCATCAATTGTGCCCGCGGAGGCATCATCGACGAGGCCGACCTTGCCGAAGCCCTGAAGTCGGGACAAGTGGCAGGCGCCGCACTCGACGTGTTCACCAAAGAGCCGCCCGTCGACAATCCATTGCCGGCACTGCCCAACGCGATGTGCACGCCTCACCTCGGCGCTTCGACCGACGAAGCGCAGGAGCTGGTCGCCATCGAGGCCGCGGAGATTCTCGTCGGGTTCCTGCTGCGCAACGAGGTGCGCTACGCGGTCAACATGGCCCCCATCTCGGCCAAGGAAATGGAAGACGTCGAGCGTCACCTCGATTTGGCGCGCCGCTTGGGGCTCTTGCTGGCGCAGCAAAGCCGTGGCGCTTCGGTGCGCTCGGCCCAGGTTCAATACCGGGGCGAAGCGGCGTCGAAAAAGACAAAGCTCATGACTGCCAGCTTTGCCGCCGGGTTATTGGAATCGGCCCTGGGTGAGCAAGCCAACATCGTCAATGCCGAGCTGCTCGCGAAGGAACGGGGCATCGAGATTGCCGAATCGTCAACCAGCGAGGCCGGCAACTTCTCCACGCTGATTACCGCGACGGTCGTGACAAACCATGGGGAGCTGCATGCGGCCGGAACGACCTTTGGACACGAGTTCTTGCGGCTGGTCCGTCTTGGCAATTTCCACCTCGACGCTTACCTGGACGGGCTGCTCTTGATTTATCGCCACCATGATGTCCCCGGGCTGATCGGCTTTATCGGCACAATTCTCGGAAAGCACCGGGTCAACATCGCGCACATGGCCCTGGGCCGGGAGCGGAACGAGCCGGGGGGAAACTCGGTGGCTGTGCTCAATCTCGACAATCCACCCTCCCGCGAGGCGCTCGGAGAACTGGCCACACACCCCGAGGTGCAGGCCGTGGAGCTGGTGCAGCTTCCGCCGGCCGGCGCTCCGCTCCCCTGGTTGGTCCGGGCGTAAGGGGGTGCCGCGACGCAGAATCTCCCTATTTCAGGCTAGCTTGCCAAACAACTGAATAAATCGGGGGCGCAGGTCGCTCTGTTATCTATCCCACGGCTTGGACGCGGGTTCCCGGGGGGACGGAAAGCCCCGTGTCGCAAAACCTTCGGCCGTATCTTAGAATAGGGCTTGGCAGGCTCTGCCGCGGCCGGCCTGGGCGCTGGTGCGGTTGACGCAGGGCGTCCAAAAATCGCGAGATTGAAATTCTCACCGAATCCTCCCGCCTGGGTTCGGGGTTAATTCAAAGGGATTTTTCAATCCCCTGAAGCGAGGAACAAGAAACATGGGTCTGATCAGACGGCTCAGGACGGCGACGGAAGTGCAAATGGGACCGCGGCGCCAGCGGGGATTCACACTCGTCGAATTGCTGGTCGTGATCGCCGTGATTGCCGTGCTGGCAGCGCTGTTGCTGCCGGCCGTTCAGCGCGCCCGCGAAGCCGCACGCCGCACGCAGTGCATCAATAACCTGAAGCAGCTGGCGCTGGCCTGCCACAATTACGTCGACGTCAATCAGGTCTTTCCCCCGGGCGATCTCGATCTCTTTTTTGACGGCGCGAATACGCCAACCACGTATCAAAATCCGCCGCTTGCACCCTTTGGTGTCGTGCCGCAGGCCTGCAACCTGCAAAACACGCCGAGCGCCGGGACCTTTGCGCCGTTCCAGATTGGCGTCATGAACCAGTACGACCTGAACGGCAACCTCATCGCCCCGACCAATCCGCCGACACCCGTGACGATCACCTTTCTCGAGGTTGCCGCCCCCTGGAGTTGGCACGCCTTTATCCTGCCCCAGATCGAACAGCAGAACGTCTTCACGCAGATGATTTTCGGTGTCGACAATACGAGCTATTCGGGGCCCTATTACACCTGGTCCAAGGACCTGCCGAGCAACCTGCAGCTGATCAAAACCCCGATTCCGACGTTCATCTGCCCATCGGAACTCTTGCCCCAAGCGCGACCGGCGGGACTGGCCTTCGCGACTTACCGCGGCGTGATGGGATCCGAACCTGTGGGAGACACCAATTACAGCAGCGTGCTGTGGCTGTCGAACGGAATGTTGTACCCCAACAGCGCCGTGCGGATGCAGGACATCACCGACGGTACTTCGCAGACCCTGTTAATGGGCGACTCGCGGTTCGGCTTGTGGGCCGACGGGTCGAGCTGTTGCGCCCGGTTCCGCAACGACCGACTCGATTTCGATTCCTACTGGATGGTCTGCAACGCCGTCCTGCAGACCCAAGGGAACGGGAACGATTATCCCAACATCAACACCGACGTCGTCATTCCCCTGCAGTTTTTCAGTTTCGGCAGCACGCACGAAAATGCTTGCATGTTTGCCTTTGCCGACGGCTCTTCGCGACCGATCGTCAAGAACATCGACGCGGGGATCTTGCGAAAGCTGGCCACGCGCAACGGCGGCGACGTGATTAGCTCGGAATTCTAGAGGCAACCCGTTCCCATTTCGGGTACGCGTTTAGCGTTCGGCGAATCGCAGCGTACTCCCGTTTGCTCGTCTGGGGCCGAGCGGGGGAGATTCTCGCGCTGTTTGCCCTCGACTTCTTGAGCCTGTGGCATCCCGGTCGCGAGCACCTGTCAGTGAAGGGTGTCCCTCACTGGCGACCTCCAATCGAGCCCGTCGCTTTTGGGCGCGGGGATCAGAAGCATGAGTCTGAAGAGACGGCCCAGGACGGCGACGGAAGTGCAAATGGGCCCGCGGCGCCGGCGGGGATTCACGCTGGTCGAATTGCTGGTCGTGATCGCCGTGATTTCCGTGCTGGCAGCGCTGTTGCTCCCAGCCGTTCAGCGCGCCCGCGAAGCTGCACGCCGCACGCAGTGTATCAATAATCTGAAGCAGCTGGCGCTGGCCTGCCATAATTACGTCGACGTCAATCAAGTCTTTCCCCCGGGCGATCTCGACCTGACGTTCGACGGACAGAACACGGCCACGGCCTACCAGAATCCGCCGCTGTTGCCGTTCGGAAATCCGCCCGCAGTTCCGCCGTGCAGCATCAACAACGGTGTGGGCGGGACGTTTCCGCCGTTTCAGCTCGGCCCGATGAACGTCTATGACCCGGCCACCAGCGCGCTGATTCCCCCGACGAATCCGCCGACGCCGGTGACGATCTCATGGTTGGAAGTCGCGGCCCCCTGGAGCTGGCACGCCTTCGTCTTGCCGCAGATCGAGCAGCAGAACGTCTTCACCCAGCTGATTTTCGGTGTCGACAATACGAGCTACTCGCAACCCTATTACACCTGGTCCAAGGATCTGCCGAGCAATCTGCAGTTGATCAGGACCCCCATTCCAACGTTCATCTGCCCATCGGAACTCTTGCCCCAATCACGTCCGGCCGGACTGGCCTTCGCGACTTACCGCGGCGTGACGGGATCCGAGCCTGTGGGAGACACCGATTACGGCAACGCGCTGTGGCTGACGAATGGGATGCTGTATCCCAACAGCGCCGTGCGGATGCAGGATGTGACCGATGGAACGTCGCAAACGCTGCTGATGGGCGACTCGCGGTTCGGCTTGTGGGCCGATGGGTCGAGCTGTTGCGCCCGGTTCCGCAACGACCGGCTCGACTTCGACTCTTACTGGTACATCCCCTGTGCCGTTTTCACCGGGGACACGCAAGCCTATCCCGACATTCAAACCAGCGTGAATCTCCCGCTGCAGTTTTTCAGCTTCGGCAGCACGCACGAAAATGCCTGCATGTTTGCCTTTGCCGACGGGTCCTCGCGACCGATCGTCAAAAACATCGACGCGGGAATCTTGCGAATGCTGGCCACACGCAGCGGCGCCGAAGTGATTCCCTCGGAATTCTAAACTCTTGGGCCGTTCGCGCCGGCGTGCCGGGGTTACACTCTCAGGCGCGGTCGAACGGGAAGGCCATCACTTCGGCCAGCGTCGTTGCCGCCACGGCCGCCATCAGCAGGCGGTCGAATCCCAGGGCCACGCCTGAGCATTCGGGCAACCCGGCCTCCATTGCCGCGAGCAGTCGGCTCTCGGCGGGAAGCGGACGGCTCCCTTCGCGGCGCCGCAGCGCTTGTTGAACTGCAATCCGTTTGCGCAATTCCACTGGATCGGTCAGCTCCTGGTATCCATTGCAGATTTCGATCCCCGAAAGGTAAAGCTCAAACCGCTCGGCAACGGGGCATGCGTCCGGTCGGACTCGCGCCAAAGCCGACTGTCCTGCCGGATAGTCGTAAATGAAAATCGCCGGCCGGCGAACTAACTGCGGCTCCACTTTGAGCGCCAGCAGCAGGTTGAGCCAGCCGTCCACGTCGTCGTGGGCCAGCCCTGGTGGCGGCGAGATTCCGTGCTGTTGTGTCAGTCTTGCGAGCTCGGCGGCGTTCTTTTGCAAAACGCTAGTGCCGAGCACGCCGACAAAAAGCTCATCGTACGTCGAGCGTGGAAAGGGTCGGGGCAATCCTGCGATCGGTTTCGGCCGATTGAGGCCAGCCACGCGACGCGCCTCGTCGAAGAACGCGGAGACGAACTCCTCGACAAACGTCATTGCATCGCGGTAAGTGGCTCCGACCTGATACCACTCGAGGATCGTGAACTCGGGGTTGTGGAGCGGGCCAATCTCGCCGCGTCGGAAGGAGCGCGTGATCTGAAAAACGTTCTTCGCGCCCGATGCCAAGAGCCGTTTCATCCCGAATTCCGGGGACGTTTGCAGAAAGAGCTCGCTTTCGGGGGCGGCGGGGCGACAATCGGCACTCGTATCCGCCCGGGTGGTGAACGGCTCGAGATAAGCGTCGACGACGACGTCGTGCGAGAGCAGGGGAGTTTCGACCTCCCAGAGTCCGCGCGACCGGAAATACGCCCGGGTAAAGTCGAGCAGTTGCGCCCGCGCTTGGAGCTGCTTGATCGCCGCTGAGGGCCGGTACGAGCCGGGGTCGCGGGCCGAAGCGGGATCGGACGACGTCATCGCCAGGACAATCGCAGCAGGCCGGTTACGATCA
>DASPSM010000363.1:0-2207 GCA_035623955.1 Planctomycetaceae bacterium | reverse complement strand
GCTCGGTGATTGCAGCCTCGATCAGATTCTCGTCGAGGTTGAGCGTATCGGGACGAATATCGACGAAGACCGGCCGCGCGCCAACCCGGACAAACGCGCTGGCCGTCGACACAAACGTGAACGAGGGGAGGATCACCTCGTCGCCCGGCGCCAGATCGCAGAGCAGGGCTGCCACTTCGAGGGCCGCCGTGCACGACGGCGTGAGCATCACGCGCGACAGGCCCAGCCGCTGTTCGAGCAGCCGGCAGCACGACTGCGTGAAGCGTCCGTCTCCCGCGAGGTTGCCGAGCGCCACCGCCTGAGCGATGTAATCGAGCTCGCGTCCAACCAGGAACGGCTTGTTGAACGGGATGCGGTATTCCATAGGTGCGCAGCGAGAATGATTGCGCCGGTCGCGAACCCTCTCCCTATTTTGCTTCAAAATGGGGAGAGGGCGGGGTGAGGGGTCTTCCTATTTTTTGAAGCGTCTCCAAATGCGCCCTCACCCCGACCCTCTCCCGGAGTACCGGGCGAGGGGGAAGAGCAATCGTCTGCGACGCCGATTATTTTTTCCCGGCCAGGGCCCGCTTGACGGCAGTCCCCATGTCGGCCGGACTTTCAGCGACTTCGACCCGCGCACTTTTGAGCGCGGCGATCTTTTCCGCGGCCGTTCCGCTTCCGCCCGAGATGATCGCGCCGGCGTGGCCCATCCGCTTGCCGGGGGGAGCCGTGCGACCGGCGATGAAGCCGGCAACAGGCTTGGTCACGTGTTCTTTGATGAAGGCGGCCGCCTGTTCCTCGGCGTTGCCCCCGATTTCGCCAATCATCAGGATGGCTTCGGTGGCCGGGTCCTTCTGAAAGAGATCGAGCAGATCGATGAACGAGGTGCCGACGATGGGATCGCCGCCGATGCCGACCGAAGTCGATAGGCCCAAGCCGACATTGCCGAGCTGCCAGGCCGCCTCGTAAGTGAGGGTGCCGCTGCGACTGATGAGGCCGACCGATCCCACCTTGTGAATGTAGCCGGGCATGATCCCCATCTTGGCAACGCCCGGAGTGATCACGCCGGGACAATTGGGGCCGATGAGCCGGCAGTTCTTGCCCACGAGTCCGCGTTTGGCGCGGACCATATCCAGTACGGGGACGCCTTCGGTGATGGCGACAATCAGCCGGATGCCCGCGTCGGCCGCTTCGAGGATCGCGTCGGCACAGAAGGGTGGGGGTACGAAGATCAGCGAGCAGTTGGCGCCGGTCTTCGCGACTGCCTGCTCCACCGTGTCGAACACGGGAAACCCTTCGACCTCGGTTCCCCCTTTGCCCGGGGTCACGCCGCCGACCATCGGGGTGCCATAGGCCCGACACTGCTGGCTATGAAAGAGCCCCGCCTTGCCGGTGATTCCCTGGCAGATGACCCGCGTGTTTTTGTCGACCAGAATGCTCATGAGTCAATTTCTCTAGCACGAAATCCGATTGCGATGGAGATCCGCGGCCTCAGGCACTCAGCGTGGCAACGACCTTCTTGGCGGCGTCGGTAAGGTCGGTCGCTCCGATGATTGGCCGGCCACTCTCGGCCAGCATCTTGCGCGCGACCTCGACGTTGGTCCCTTCCAACCGCACGACCAACGGCACGTTGAAGCCGACTTTTTCGTAGGCGCCCAACAGCGCGGTGACGATCGTGTCGCACTTCATGATGCCGCCGAAAATATTCACCAGCACCGCGCGGACATGTTTGTCCGCGAGGATGATGCGGAAGGCCTCGGTGACCTGGTCGACGTTCGCCCCGCCGCCGACGTCGAGAAAATTCGCCGGCTCGCCGCCATGCAGCTTGATGAGATCCATCGTGCTCATCGCCAGGCCCGCGCCGTTGACGAGGCAGCCAATGTTCCCATCGAGCTTCACGTAGCTGAGCCCGGCCGTCGCCGCGCGAATTTCGGCATCGTCCTCTTCGGACAGGTCGCGGAGCGCCTCGAACGGCTTGTGGCGGAACATCGCGTTGTCGTCGAACGTCATTTTGGCGTCGAGGGCCATCAGGTCGCCCGCCTCGGTCACCACGAGTGGATTGATTTCGGTCAGCGAGCAATCGTTATCGATGAAAAATCGGGCGACTTGCGGCAAAAACTTATGGGCGCTCTTGATCGCCTCAGGCTTCAGCCCCAGCTTGTAGGCCAGCTTCGTCACTTGATAAGCGAAGAGCCCGTATCCCGCGTCGATTGGCTCGCGGAGGATCT
>DASPSM010000380.1:0-10993 GCA_035623955.1 Planctomycetaceae bacterium | reverse complement strand
GTTGGGGGGCCCCTCTCTTCTGGGCCAAGGTCGCGTCGCGGTCGGTTCGGCTGCGGTGAGTCTGATTCGAGATTCTGCGTGTCGGCGGAGGATGGACAGCCTTGGTTCGTCCTTGGAGCGATTCGGCTTCGAGACGCGCTTGCTCGGGATCGTTGTGGACTAAGGAATCCAGGGCGGCATCGGCGGCGATCAGCGTCGCATCGGTCATCACGCGACACTCGGGTGCCACCAATCCCCGCTTCTGGCAGATCTCCACGATCTTTCGGAAGAGTGCCTCGAAAATATCCTCGCCATACCGGTCGCGAATGCGACTTAAGGACGAGTGGTCCGGCACCTTTTCGTGCAGCGCAAGCCGGCAGAACCATCGATACGCGAAGTTGTGATGGACGTCTTCGCAAAGCTGACGGTCCGACTTGATGTCGTACAGGTAGGCCACCAGGAGCATCCGGAAAAAGACTTCCGGATCGATGGACGGTCTGCCGACTCCCGACGCATAGCACGTGCCGGTGAGTTTGCGGATGAACGACGTTTCGAGAATCCGATCGACCTTCCGCAACAGGTGACCGTCGTGGACGAGCGACTCCAAGTCGACTGCGACCACCGCACGCGGATCGAAGACATGCAATCCTTGCATGTGCGTCTCCCGAGCCCTGAACATTGGGGAAACCTGGGCAAATCGGGAGACGCTCTTAACGCCCATCTGTTCCGCAGATCAAGACCAATTGACTTGGAACGCAACGATCAAGTCGTCCCTTTTTCAACAGGCCCGTTGGTTTGATGCGCCCGATCTCGGCCGTAATTCGCCGCCGATCGGTCGGCGAGTTTCAGAAACCTCAGCGAGACGTTTTTCGGTACTCCCAGGAGCGGTCCGAAAAACGGGTCGTTTTAGATCGCCTTGCGGAGACGCGCTAATAGTTTCGCATGTACAGCTTCCGGGCTTCCGGCTTCGATCAGCATCCAGCCGCGAAGGGTCGATGACTGTCCTGGCGCAAGATTCGAGATAGCTGGATCGGAGTGCAAACACGCCAATGCTGCCTCCGGGTTATTGAAAACTTGATGCGCGTTCTCCCAAAGCATTCCCAATGTCCATTGGCCATCAGCCGACGTTACGCAAATCACGCCATCGTCCGCCAGGACGCGACTGACGTTCGCCAATTTCCAGGCGCCATGCTGCCCCGGTCGTTCATTCTCGCGCTCGGGCTGTCCCTTAACGGGCCGACCAGTATCCGTCCCGCTTTTCCAAATCGGCAAAAGACACCGGCCTTCCGCCTTCGAAGAAGTAGATATGGCGGCGAGTCAGATCGCGAAACGTTGGGGCCGCGCTCAGCTGCAGACAGATCTGCGCGGCAAGATCACGCAACGGTTCTTTCCCTCATTGCGCAGCCATCTTTTTGCAGCGCCACGGTGGCTTTCACTTTGATTGCGGAAGCCTGGGTCTCGTGAAACCAATCACCCCGAAAGTCCTGTCGAAAGGCCACTGGTGGCAGTCCGAGGGCCGGCGCAAACACAACCTTCCGATCTACTGTGGTTAGGGTTTCGGGTAGATCGATTCGAATGATGTTGGTCTGGCTGCCGACATCGGCAACAAATGCCAGGCCGAATGACGGCCGGGACTTGATCTCTAATTTGCTTTGCATTGTTTCCGCGGTTGATCCCATGGCGATCGCAGGATTGTTGTCCGCTTTTGCCAGAAGACTGTATGGCGCCAAGAACGATGCTGCCGCCACAACGAGTTTCAAGTGCCGCATGGAGTGTTCTCCTTGTCGATTCGTGCCATCAGGTGCGCCGGGCACCGAAATGCTCGCTCACCGGCATCGGAAGCGCTCGAGCGCCCTCAAGAATTCGCAGACTTATGACATTCACCTGGTTAAGATCGGTCCGGCACATGATGAACGGGCGCGCAGCCATAGCCGGATGCCCCACAATAACCGGGAATTAGAGCAATCAAATAACCATTCGCGGGAAGTCACCGGCTGCTCATAATTCAGCGAACGCCCTAAAAGGGCTCGTTTCCGGCGTGCTCTCGGCCGTCTCCAGTGACCGAGCTGGGCCGCGAGAGCATCCGCGGCGGCGCCTCCTCGGGGGCGCGTTAGCGAGAAAACCTATGGCGATCCGGCCGCTGAGCCCCGCCGAAAAACGTTGCTTTGATGCCCCGAATTTCGGCCGGCATTCGACGCGGATCAGCGGGGGAGTTTCAGAAACCATCACGAGACGTTTTTCGGTACGCCACGGAGCGGTCCGTAAAACGGGTCGCTTGGCCCAGCGTTTCCGGAAAACGCCTGAGTTAATGCCCCGAGGACCGCGGGGAGATCGTCACGGCCATCATGCACCTTCCACAACACTCGGCTATTGTCGTCATTCGGGGAAGTGGGTGTCCCGCCCGCCGCCCGGTGCTGATACGCCAAACCGGTCCGCTCGTCTCACCGAGCCTGGTTTTTGGCGGCAGCGCGCCGGTCAGCTCCTCGGCAGCAGAGACAAATACTCGCGCCAGGGCCCCACCTCGGTGCAATATTGATATGCCATGGACTTCGCGATTTGATGCAGGTGATTGAGATCGTGAACGACCCACGCAGCCAGCAATTGACTCAAAGTCACTTGCCCGAGCGTTGGATGCGTTCCACGGCATTGCAGCTTCATCTGCGTCACGTCCAGAGCCCGAAGCTCATCGAGGTTCTTCGTTCGCAGTAGCGCAAATTGCTTCAACAAGTCTCCCATCCTCTTGCCTTTGCTTGCCTCATACATTGCGTAGCGATCAAACGGCTCAAACGGGATCGAATCACCCTGCTCAAGGATGACACGGACTCGCACCATCCAGTCGGTTTGCTCACCGTGGATCAGGTGTCCGACGACGTCGAACGGACTGAAGGTCGCCGTACCGTAATTGCTGAGAGTCCAGCAGTCGCTCAGGCCGCCGAGAAGCGCCTGCAAAACTTCGGGGGTTCTTTCGAGAACATCGGTCGCGTCTTCAAGCACAAAGTCCATGCAAGCTGCTCGCCGAGGTTACTGGCCACTGGATAGGAAAGACAAACACTCCCGGAATGCCGGTCTGCCCCGAGTTTACCATTTCAAACTCCGGCGACCTGCATCGTGCTGCTAATCCGGTGTCAATCGGGCTGATCCCGAAAAACGTTCCTTTGCCCGTCCTCTGGGAGGGCCGGAACTGAAACGCGGCAAGTTCGAATCGTGCCCATTCCAAGAACTCACCAAGAAAATCAAAACATCGGAACTCGTCGATCTCGAGGTTTCTGGTACTTGTGTTTCGGGAGGCTGAACCGCGAGCACTTCAACGGGCCGTGCAGAACGACCAGCCGCAGGCGCGAACCCGCGGTCACTGAAATCGAGGGCGGGCGTTTGGAAAGTAGAAGGCGGGGTCGGGACTCTGTTGGACAACGCTCAGGACAAAACGGCCTGCGGAAAAAAACCTCACGGCCGAGTCTGTGGTTCCGGCTTGTTGACCGTTTTGCGCAGGCGATCGAGAGTTCTTTTCGACTCAGTAACACGCGCATCGCCTAAACCAAACGCCTGCAAAAGGACGCCATGGGTCGAGGCCAACAGCTGCTCGCTCTGAGCAAATCGCTGTTGTTTTGCCGCGAGCATCCCCAACCGGTTTTCGACGAGTGCCGTGCGCCACGAATTGGGCGGAAGGGACGTTCGGAATCGGGCTCGGAGCCCCGATAAAACCGTCTCTGCTTCGGTCAATCTTTCGTGAGACTCCAGGAAGGACTCGAATCGCAAGCCCGTCTCCGTCAGCCGAGGATGGTTTGCCGGTAAGCGGCCACAGGCGAGGTCAAAGCTTCGATGGAACATTCTGTCGGCATCGGCGCGGCGGCCACATTGTTCGAGCACGTCCCCTGTTTTATCCAGCAGATCAGGCAGCCAGACGTGTTGCGGTCCGAGCGAGGATTCAGCACGCTGGGCGCTTTCGGTCGCCAGTGCGGCAGCCTCGTCCTGGCGTCCCATTTTCGCAAGGCAGTCTCCTAATTCGCACATCGCCAGGCTGACTGCGATGTCATTGTCTCCATGACTCGCGCGCTGCACCGAAAGATTGGAACGCAACCTGGCTTCCGCCTCGGGATATTTCTGTTGCGCGATGAGCGCACGAGCCAAGAAGCTCGCGGGACCGCACGTTCGGACGTTGTTCTTGCCCCAGTCCCTCGTCGATTTGTCAAAGTACTTCTGGAAGAGTTGCTCCGCCTCGGCGAACCGGGCCGCGGCCAGTAAGCGTTGTCCCCAGAACGTCGCTCGTCGATCCCCCTCGCCATTGGGGGCCAGGCTGCGTAAATACATCTCGCAAGCGTACGCCCGTGGGCCGTCAAACCGGTCGTCCTTCCAGCCGCGAAGATCGCGAAAGCCAATATCAGCAAGAGCACCAACGTCGCCGCCGAGCTTACCCACGCGCTCGTCGATGAGGCGGTGGGTCTCCTCCCGGACAACATCGGCGTCGCGATAACGACCGGCGTCGCGCAGAAAGTCGGCGAGTTCCAGCTTCGCGTCGATGAATGCAGAGAAATCGCGATGCTCGTAGTGTTGAACCTGCAGTTTCCAGCGGTCGCAGGCCTCTTCCAGTTTTCCTTCCTCTCGGAGCGTTTGCGCGAATTCCCCGAATAGATCTTGAACCGCGAAGTCCTCATTCCAGCGCCCCTCGCCCCAGGCCGCGGCCTTGCGGCCCGTTGCTTCGGCGTGTTCGTAGTCGGCGGCGGATCGAAAAAGGCGCAATTGGTCGCGATAAATGGCCGCGCGAACTCGGGAACCCTCGGCCACGGGAAAGCGATCGCAGATCAGAAGTGCTCGATCCAAAAGATGGGACGCCTCGTCGAAATCGCCTCGCTGGGCGACGTGCGAAGCCAGGTCCCGCAGCGGATCGGCCATCTTAGGGTGGTTGCCGAGCGAGTTCGTCGCAATCTTTAAAGACTCGTAAGCCCGCTTTTCGGCCTCGACGTAATCACCTTTCTCGAACAGCAACCCCGCAAAATCTCCGTAGAGCAGGGCAAAGCCCGGATGGTCCGCCGGGACGTGCGCGCGGGCAATCTTGAGGACTTCCTTGTAGGACTTCTCCGCTTCATCAAATCGCCGGGCCTTGCGCTGACGAGTTGCCTCGTTGTAAAACCAGAACGCTCGGACCAGATCGGTCTGGCCGAAATCTTTCATACTGTAAAGTAAGGCATCGCGCTCCTTTCCGCTGGAGAGCATGGCGCTGACCAGACCGATCTTGGCAAGCACGGTTTGGCGGTCGGAGTCTCCGTATTGTTTGCGGCGCGCCTCGACAACTTCGCGGAACAGGCTCATCGCCTCGACATATTTGCGCTCGTCCATGAGCGTCCAAGCGAGATTGAACTTCGTCGCCATCAAAAGCGAGCTGCCTCGACCGAGGGGCTCTTTGGCTTGGATCGCAATTGCCTCGCGAAAGAGCGTTTCAGCTTCGGCGTACCGGCCGCGGTCGTGCAATAGCCACGCGACGTGGTACATGCTGGCGGAGATTTCGAGCGGCGACGCGTGATTCTGCCGTCGGACTTCCAGTCCCTTCTTGAGAAGCGGTTCAGCCAGATCATATTTCCCCAAGCTCCGATAGACCGCGCCGATCTCGGTCATGAGGGTGGCCCTGACGAGTGGTTGTCGGGCGAGTTCACCCTCAATCCGCTCAGCCCCTCGGTGCAAAAGCTCACCCGCAGTGACCGCGGCCCCCTCTTCTGTCGACTTCGCGAGGCCCGAGCCGCGAATGCCAAGTGGGTCGGAGGTCTGAAACAGACTGACGAGGAACTTCGACACCTGTTCCGCATTGTCTTTTGCCAGAATCGCTTGCCGGGCCGATTCGTTGGCTCGAGTGGCTTCGTTCTTGGCAACGCCTTCAGCCGTCCTCGCGGCATTCTCGGCGCGATTTGCCTTTTCGAGCGATTCCGCAGCTTTGGCATTGGCGACAAGCGCCACATCGCGCTGCACCAGCGCATCTCGCGCCTCGCTCAGTGCACGAAGCCAAAACACCGTTGACGCAATCGTCCCGCCGACGAGCGCGATCACAGTTGCCGCGGCCAGGGAAGCCACAACGGGATTGCGCCGGCACCAGCGTGACGTTCGTTCAATCCACCCGACCGGACGGACCTTGATCGGCCGTCCTTCTAGAAATCGCTCGAGGTCATCCGCCAACGCGGCGGCCGACGAGTAGCGGCGCCCGGGTTCTTTGTGAAGGCATTCCAGGCAGATCGTCTCGAGGTCGACGCTCACGCTCGGCTGCAAGCGTCTCGGCGGAATGGGCTCGTGATGAACGACCTGCAACAAAGTTTCGGAAACGCTCGCTCCTTGAAACGGCGGCCGCCCGGTGAGCAGGGCATAGAGCGTCGCGCCGAGCGAGTAAATGTCCGCCGACGCGGTCACACGATCGGCCTCGCCGCGGGCCTGCTCGGGAGGCATGAACGAAGGGGTCCCTAGAATCTGGCCGGTCGCCGTCATGCCGCTGTCGTCCACCAGCGACTTGGCAAGGCCAAAATCGGTTACGCGCGGCTGGCCGCGCTCATCCATCAGAATGTTGTGTGGCTTGATGTCTCGATGCACGACTCCTCGCTGGTGCGCGTAGTCGATCGCACGAGCAATTCTGGCAACAAGTTCCGCGGCTTCGCGAATCGGCAGGGGACCTTCGGCCAGGCGGTCCTTGAGACTCACGCCCTCGACTAGCCCCATGGCGAGATACGGATGACCTTGATGAACGCCGAATTGATAAACAGGAACGATGTGAGGGTGGTCAAGCTTCCCTGCCGCTTCTGCTTCAGCGCGAAAGCGGTCTAACGTCGTTTGGTCGGCGCTTCCGCCAGCCAAGACCATCTTGAGGGCGACGATCCGGTTAATTCCAAGCTGGCGGGCTTTGTAGACGACGCCCATCCCACCGCGGCCGATCACCTCGAGCAAGACGAAGTCGCCGACGCGTCGATTCCCATCATCAACAACTGAACCTGCGGATGCTGCGGATTGTGTTTCACCTACCGCGGCGGGCGCATTTTGAGAGTCCTGATTCGCCGCGACGACGGTCGATTGCATCGCAGCGTTGCCAATGCTCGATGTGCCGGGCTCGGCTGGGCGTACTGCGTCTGAAGAATCGGGATGCTCGGAAACAGAACCCAATTCTCGAAGTTCGGATTCGTTGCCCTTGCCCAAGTTCCCCATCGCGCCACCTGACAGCTGCCACCTGTCTAGTCTAGCGACGAATTGCCGGAGATTCGCACGAACATCGCGTCGCTGTCCCATGGCCTTCGGGGCTGACAATAAGCTGGGTCCGGACCCGTGTGGCCCAGGAACGCGAGCGGCCGTGTCCCGGTCCCTTCACCGGCGGTGCCCGTCCTAGCGTCTAGGAGGGTGTCAAGCGGTTTCCGCTACGATTCGACGACGCCGTTGGCAACCCCGGTAACTGGAAGAATTCCCAAGAACTCATACGTTTTTCCAGGCACGTCGAAAAAGGACCGATAACTGACGCCCCGGACCGAAAACTCGCAGGTATTTCGGTACTCGGTTCGGTGTGCCGGATGCCAATCCGTTTTGGCGAAATCCGGCGGTCAACGTTGAGGGCGGCCAAAACACCCGGCACGCGACTGCGAGATTCGAACTGGGCAGCGCAAGTCCAAGCTGACAGGGTGCCCGAGCGAGCTGACGGCGATCGCGCCAAAGGACCGCCGGAAAGAAAAACAGGGGACCGAATCAAGAAGTCGCATCTGGCACGATGTTTTGGTCCTCGATTGGCGGGCGCACATAGCACTCGTCGGGGCGTCTGCGAGGGGGCAACTTCAACAACGGCGGAGTGGCGTCCTCGTAAGGAATCAAACTCAGAAGGTGAGCGATACAGTTCAAGCGTCCCCGTCGCTTGTCGTCTGCTTCAACCGTGTACCACGGTGAGTGCTTCGTGTCTGTGTGCTGGAACATGGCGTCTTTGGCCTTGGAGAACTCGATCCACTTTTCCCGTCCCTGAATGTCCATTTCGCTGAGCTTCCAACGGCGAGCTGGGTTGCCAGCCCGGTCATGAAAACGCCGCTCCTGCTCCTCGTCACTGACCGAGAACCAGTATTTCACCAGAATGATGCCCGAGTTGATCAGCATGCGTTCGAACTCCGGGCAGGATCGCAAGAATTCGGTGTACTCCTCACCTGTGCAGAAGCCCATGACGTGCTCAATGCCGGCCCGGTTGTACCAGCTTCGATCAAATAGGACGATTTCGCCTCCCGCCGGGAGATGGGCCACGTAGCGCTGGTAATACCACTGCGATTTCTCGGTGTCAGAGGGCTTACCAAGGGCGACGATTCGGCAGCCACGTGGGTTGAGCGGCTCTACGATGCTCTTGACGGCCCCACCTTTTCCGGCAGCGTCACGTCCCTCAAAGAGCACCGCCAGCTTTTTGCCGGTCGCTTTGATCCAGTACTGCAGTTTCACCAGTTCCATCTGCAGTTCTTCGAGCCTGGCTTCGTAGTCCTTGCGTTTCAGTTTCTTGCTCGTCTCCGATCGGTCACCGATGTCCACTCCTTTGTGGGCGTACTTGTCCTTTTTCTTGTTCATGGTTTTGCGTTCCAAGGTGCGTGCGTTCTCGCGACTCGATCCACTCGACTGAGTACATGGACATCTCGCCGGCGTCCGATCGATTGCCAATCATCACGGTTCATTGCTAGGTTTGCCAGGACACGTCCTTTTCTCTTGCAACCGCGCCTAACATTGGTCGTTGCCGATGGGCCAGGAAATCCTGACGACGCGTTTTAAGCGCTACGATTTTCATCGGTTCGACCAATTGGTCGAACAAGAGATGGAGCTATTGCGATCCTGGTTTCGTGACGAGCGATTCTCGTCCCGAGAATCCATCGCCGGCCTCGAGCTGGAGGCTTGGCTTGTGGACAGTCTCGGCCAGCCGACGCCGTGGAACGAGCAGGTGATCGCTCTAACCGGTTCGTCGGACATCGTGCCGGAACTTTCGCAATTCAACGTGGAATTCAACGTGGCCCCGCGTCCCCTTTCCGGTCGCGGAATTGCCGCACTCATCGCCGATCTCAGCGAACGATGGCGGCAAGCCGATGCAGCCGCTAACCAACTCGGTACATCAGTCGTCGCGATCGGAATTCTTCCAACAATCACCGATTCGATGCTTTCGATCGCAAACATGTCGCGCCTGCACCGCTATAAAGCGCTCAACGAACAGGTGTTGAGGCTGCGTCAGGGACGGCCCATCAGGCTGGCAATCTCTGGTCACGAAACCCTTGTCGCCGAGCACAGGGACGTAATGTTCGAGGCGGCCACGACCTCGTTTCAGCTGCATCTCCAGGTGCCGCTGGCGAAAGCCGTGCGATACTACAACGCAGCCGTCGCGGCAGCTGGCCCCATGGTTGCCGTTAGTGCCAATTCGCCCCTCTTATTTGGCACGCTGCTTTGGCACGAGAGCCGCATTCCGGTCTTTGAGCAGGCGATCGATGTCGGTGGGGGCGCACTCGCGCGCGTGACCTTTGGTTCGGATTATGTCCACGACAGTCTGGAGGAGATCTTTCGCGAGAACCAGGAACTGTTTCCGGTCCTTTTGCCGCTTGTGATGGACAAAGCATCGGAACGACTCGCTCATATCCGGCTGCAAAATGGCACGATCTGGCGGTGGAACCGGCCGCTGATTGGCTTCGACGAGGATGGTACACCGCACTTACGCATTGAGCATCGGGTATTGCCGGCTGGACCGACGATGATCGACATGGCCGCCAACATGGCCCTGTTCTACGGCTTGGTCGAGAATTTGGCCCATGAGTCGCCCGCACTCGAAGCGAGGCTGCCCTTTGTCGCCGCTCATAAGAACTTCTATCAAGCGGCTCGCAGCGGGTTGGATTGCGACACTCGATGGCTGGATCGTCGTGATCATCCGATCCGGCAACTTGTGCTCCAAGAACTCCTGCCGCGCGCCTTTCAAGGGCTGGAGCGTCTCGGAGTCGACAGAGCACTTGCAAAAGAACTGCTCGACATCATCGAGGCGCGCGCTCGCAGCGGTCAAACAGGCTCGGTCTGGCAGAGGGGCTTTCTGGAAAAACACGGTCGAGATCACGCCTTGTTGACTCGGGCCTACCGCGATCGACAGCGCCGGAATGAGCCCGTACATACGTGGTCACTCGATCGCGAGAGCTCATCGGTTTCGGTGAAAATGAAACGATCGATGCTGCGATTGGCGGACCAGTTGCCGAACGGGTTTCTCGAAGCCCGGGCCGCGGACCTCGCGGGCATGCTGGGGGGCCCCACGCTGATTCATCTGCAGGGCGCGCGTCCCGAACCGCTTTTCGTTTCGATTCTCTTGCATGGCAACGAAGATGTCGGTCTGCGTGCCGTTCAGCAATTGTTTTGTCTCGTCGGCGACCGTCCGCTCCCGCGAGCACTATCGGTCCTGGTTGGCAACGTTGCAGCTGCTGAGGCCGACGTCCGTCGTTTGAGTCATCAACCCGACTACAACCGGATCTGGCCGGGGTCTGGCGACGATGGAACGCCGGAACACGCGATGATGAAGCACGTGGTCGCCGAGATGCGCGCGCGTCGAGTCTTTGCCAGCATCGACCTGCACAACAATACTGGCACAAATCCCTTCTATGCTTGCGTCACTCGTCGGGACCCCGCGAGCCTGCAACTTGCGGCACTCTTTGGCCGAAACGCCGTGTTCTTTGAGCGGCCTCGTGGCGTCCAGGCCAGCGCATTCTTGGATATTTGTCCCTCCGTGACCTGCGAATGCGGGCGGATCGGGGATGAAGAGGGCGTCAAGCATGCGGCCCATTTCCTCGATGCCTGCTTGCATCTGGCCGAAATCCCCCGCCACTTGCCCGCGGAAGGTGATCTGCATCTCTTCCATACGGTGGCAACGCTCGACGTATCGCCGCGCCACAGGATTACGTTTTCCGACACCGCAACGTTTCCAAAGCGCGAGGGGTTCGATCTGGTGCTTCGTGGTGATCTAGACCGATTGAATTTCCAGGAGCTTCCCGCAGGAACGCACCTCGGTTGGTCGAAGCCG
>DASPSM010000366.1:0-10148 GCA_035623955.1 Planctomycetaceae bacterium | reverse complement strand
AAGGAGACGAAGATGAAGGTCAAGAACTGGGTGGCGCCCGTTGCGGCGCTCGCGTGCGCGATGATGGCCTGCGGTACTGCCGTTGCGCTCGGGGACAAACCGAGCGAGGCGGGCAAGGGATCTGCGTTCAAGAACAGGGTGTTTGAGATCCAAGAGAAGGGCGAGGTTGCCGTCCTCCTATCGTTCGCGGCCGGCAAGCCGGTGACCGTCACGACCAACGGTGAGAAACAGACGGACGTGCATCTGTTCATCCAGGATGGCGACAACAAAGACGTCGGCAAAGACACCAGCCCTGGTCCGAAATGCGAGGTCAAGTTCACCCCGACGAAAGAGGAGACGTTCAAGCTCCTGGTCAAAAATGAAGGCCCGGGGCCGAACAAGGTGACGCTGGAAGTGAAGGCCGCCGACCGGGACGAGACGCCGCCCGAGGGGAGCAAGGGGTCTGGGATCAAAAGCACGGTGTTTGAGATCAAAGAGAAGGGAGAGATTGCCGTCCTGCAGTCGCTCGCGGCCGGCAGGCCGGTGACCGTCACCACCGACGGAGAGAAGCAGACGGACGTGCATTTGTTCATCCAGGATGGGGATAACCGAGAGGTTGGCAAGGACACCAGCCCTGGCCCGAAGTGCGAGGTGAAATTCACCCCGACGAAAGAGGGGACGTTCAAGCTCCTGGTCAAGAACGAGGGCCCGGGTCCAAACACTGTGACGCTGGAAGTGAAGGCCGCGGAGTAACCTGGCGATCGACTTGCTGCCGATTCCCTGCCCGGATCACACTCCGGGCGGGGAATTTTCACAACGTTTGGTCCCAGGGCGGGCACTCAGCGTCTTGAACTCCTTAACGAGACAATCAAATCGCGTGATCGGCGGTGGCATTTCTTGGCAGTTGCACCGCCTCCGCGATCAGGATCTCCTCCTAAGCACTCGTTAACGCATTGTTTAGAGTGACTTGGCCATCGCTGCGGCGCGTCGGCACAATCGATCGGCGCGTCACCATGGATGCCAGGTAGAGGAGAGCCGCCAGGATCAAGAGCGATTGAAGCCCCGTCCACAGCGACAACGACTCGAGCAATCCTCCCACCAAGGCTCCAAGAAGGTTCGAGCCTAATGCTGCTGTGCTGAATCGGGCCTCGGCAAAGCTCCGGACGAAGACCAGCCCGGCAAAAAAGACCGGCGTGCACAAGACGGCGGTGGCGGCGACTCCTCGCAGCCACGGATTGGCGAAAAAGAGACTTTTCACCGGCACCAGATACGCCAGGAGCAGGCTCAGGAAAAGGCCCGCGTACACGGCCCCGACCGAGATTCGGCCGACCCGAGAAACGACCAGGTTGGCCGCGACGATCAGAATCAATAAACCGGAAATCGCCAGCGAATTGACCATCCAGGTGGTCCCGAAGAGGAGCGCGATCTTGCTGACAATTTGGACCTCCATCAGGAGAAATCCCGCTCCGAGGAAAAAGAAGTGCCACTCGATCGCGCCCGTCCCGGCTCCCATTCCGCGCATCGTCAGCATGCACAACAGGACCAACACGACGGAGATCAGAATCACGCTACTCGGCACACCCGGTTCGTGCTGATAGAAATAGGGCCAATCGTCCGTTGTGACGCTCGCCGGCTGCGTCGCCAAACCGCCGTGAGTGTGCACGAATTCAGCCAGTTTCCGGTCCGCAAGGGCCGCATCGATCCTCTGTTGCGACCCCGTGATGAAAAACCGGCCGACGGTCGAATACGACTGATCCGAGACGAATTGAAGCGGAGGGCCGCCGAACACGTCGGTCAGCAGGGCCTGAAGACGGCCGGCGATCCAGGGCGTATTGGCTTGGAACTTCACGACGAACAGGCCGTCCGGCTTGAGCAATTTTCTTGCCGCCTGCAGCGCTTCTACGGTGTAGACATAATTGTCGATCCGGATATTGGAAAAGTGCGAGGTGGTCGTATGCGAATCGAGCAGCGAGAAGCAGATCAGGTCGAACTGGTCCCTGGAATTTTGAATGTAGCTGCGGGCGTCGTCCACGACCTGGACGACGCGCGGGGAATCGTACGGCTTTTCGAAATGGAATCGGCGTCCGAGTTCCAGGATTAAGGGGTCAATCTCGACGGCGACCACCTGCTGCGTGCCATTGCGCAACGCAGCCGCCACGTCGTTCCCCATGCCGGCCCCCAGCACCAGCGTGCGGGGCGGATTGGGATAGAACCGGTATGGCAAGTTGTAGGAATTGTTCTCGATGGCAATCCCTTGCAGCAGGTCGCGGTGAGCGGCCACGAACGGCGGGGAGAGGTTGACGATCCGCTGATACCAGGAGTTGTTGGTCGTCAGGTGGTATTGGATTAGCTCACCATTTGCGGCGTTCTCCGGCTCGAGAATGAGTTTCTGGTACGGCGACCAGAACTCCATGCCGGACCGGTCATTCAAGCTCGCCACCCCGACACAGATCGCGATGCCGACGGCCGCGGCGATTGCCGGCCACGCGACGCGGAAAATCAACGGCACCAGCAGAAGTCCGCTGACGGCAAACCAGACCACTGGTGGCTGGTAGGCAAAGCACAGGGCGCTGAAGAGCAAAATTCCCGCCAGGCTGCCCACGATGTTCACGGTGTAAGCTCGGATCCCGTGGGGTGCGTCTTCGAGGTAGGCTCCGATTAATTGACCGACCGGAATGAAAACGAAGGTCAGCAGGGCAAAGGTGGGGACCGTGAACGCGATCGCGGTCGCCAGCAACCCCAGCGATCTGACGTTCATCGAGAACTTCGGCAGGCCCCACATGTCGACGTCGCCAAAGACTCCCAGATAGGTCGGCAGCGCATCGAGCATGTACCGCACCGGTTCCCACGGGAGCTTGATCAGCAGCGTGAGAACGAGCAGCGGCAGCAGGATCGAGAGAATCCGGATCGGCTTCCGGCACAGGTAACAGCCGAGGCCGAACCCCAGGTAACAAGCGATTAAGACAAAGTTTTTGAAATAGGCAAAGATGCGGATCTCGGAGGAAACCCAACGAATGAGCAGCATTTCGAGGAAGAGACCGAAGATGCTGATCAGTGCGAGCTTCGTGTACGAGAAACGGCCTAGCGATTCGACGGTGAACTCCAACGACCTCAAAAGGCCTTTCTTTTTCCCAGGGCCGGCCGCTTCGTCTTCCGTCCTCCGATAGAGGCGGAAGAGGAACGCACTGGCGGCAATCAGCACAGCGAGAATGAATGCCGTGGCGATCCGATGCATCGCGCACCTCTCCCAGTTAGTCGTTTTTTTCGCTCGCGCCGGCGCGGCGGCTCTGTCATCCTCTTGGGTCCGCTCCGTGTGCGCGCCCGCGAGCAACGACGCCCTGTTGAGATTCGACGCGCGCTGCTTTTGCCGAATTCGGTGCCGGATGGCGGCCGTTTCAAGCACATTGATCGTCCGCGGGTCGGTCGTCGACTTCGTCCCGCAGTGTGTAAACCGTCGCCTTTCTTGCTCCTCTGCAGCTATGCTTCGCGAGTGCTGGTCAAGGTACGTGTTGCCCAGTTGCGTGTAAAGGAAGCCGCGGACCGCTGTCCCACGGCCGGAATGAGCAAGTCACAACGACGGCAGGGAATGGCCGAATTATGTCGTGATCATCGTGACTGCGACCGTGGGGCCAAGGAATAGGGAATCGCTCTGATAAGAAGATCGAAGCCCGTTCCTGCACCTGGTCGAGTCGACGCGGACATCACACTCCGCGCGGACGCGCGACGCCAGTTATGCCGCCAAACGCGCATCGATCAAGGCCGGCTCGCACGCAAGTTGGAGGTCAGTGCCTTCTTCAGGACCGATGATCCAGTTGGCTTCTGCGAACTTGAGTCGCCCTGATCAGGCGAAGAGCCACTGAGCACTGTTCGACCCGCATCAATCTTTGTCGCAAGCCGAGGTTAGCGCGCTTTCTCGAACACAAATAGGTTAGTCGACGCCGGACCCGGCGGCAGCCCGAGCCGGTAGGCCAAGGCGTTGCCGTGCAGCAGCAAACTTCGCAACGGGCCCCGCAGCCGCATCTGGATCTCGCTAAATTCGCCGACGACGCGCGCAATTCGCCTCATCCCCCGCGCCTCGAAATACTGGGTCAGAGCTTGCGCGTCGATCCGCCAGACCCACAGCCGCTCGCCCTGCCAGTCGTACCAGATGCCTCGACCCATCGGCAGGCGTTCCATTCCCTTGAGCGGTCTGCGGATCAGGAACCGCGCCACGGTCTCGAGCTTATGATCCCAGGCGGAGGCGTTGGTCACGTACAGCGCCAGCCGTCCACCCGGCGCAACGATGCGAATCAACTCGTCGAGTGCCCGCTCGATGTCGCGAATATGAATGATCACGCCCCAGGAGAATACGTGGCGAAACGCGCTGTCGGGAAAGCTCAGGCGTGTCAGGTCCTCGCGCGCGAACTCGACCGACTCGGCGACACCCGCGCGCTCGACGCGTCGGCGAGCCTCGGCCAGCATCGTGTCGGAAATGTCAATGGCCTTCACCATCAGGCCGGCTCTGGCCGCCCGGATCGCGTGGACACCCGGGCCGCATCCGGCGTCAAGAACGGTATCGCCCGGCTTCGCGCTCAGAAGCTCCAGCATCCGGGATACCGCCCGGTCGTAGTACCGCTCGGCGATTGGATGGTAATAGTCCGAGTCCCACGCGTCGATCGTCTGCTGGAGATCAAAGGCTCCGGCCGTGGTTGTGTTCATCGCTTCGGGTGTCCCTGGATAATCTCGAAATCAGGTCAAAGAAACACAGGACCATTATGGCCGCGTAGACGAGTAGCGAACCTCTGACGCGAACCGCCTCGACTGCAAAACACCTGCTTTCGGCCCCGTAGTCGTGAGCTGAGAACCGGGGAACGGGAGATTAAGGGCAGTCGGCTGCGGTCTTTCGTAAAGTCGAAGTTCCCAAGCACGGTTACTCTTAAACGACCACACCACCTTCCAGTGTTCCGCAACGACCCGGCGCATCGGGTGCTCCGCCGGCATGTACTCGTACACAAACGCCGGAATTAAGACGTACTTGACCTCGGCAGGAAGCGGGGCATCCGCACGGGTAGTCCAGTCGATCTCGCGCCTGTCCCACGCGAGCGAAGTGCCGTCTTGTTGGGCATAGAACTTGAGGATAGGCAGTCCGTACACGATCGCACTGGCTCTTTCGTGCAAGCGATTCTCACCTTCCTTCACAAAGACCCGATATCCGTCGGTTGCCAGGTACGGTGTGTAGCTGGAGCTTTGCGAAAGCCATAAGAGGTTCAGCGCCGCCAGGATGATGACTGCAGCCGAAGCAGACCAAATTACTCGACGATCGTCTCCGACCGCTTCATCAAATAGAGCACCAGTCGCGAGGCACAACACGCCGAGGAACTGCAGCAGATTTCGCGCTCCCGCGATATGTGCCGCAAGCGCGGTCACTAGAAAGAACGCCAACCACACTGACAGATAGGCATGCTTCGACGATAGACGCTTTCTTCTGAATGCCTTCCACATGGCGCCTATGCCTACCACAAGTGAGAACAGAAGAATCGGCGCATCAAGATCAGCAAGCCAGTAGGCGACAGCCCACCGTGGCGTCACTTCAAAAATACGGTGTCCTACCAGAGTGGGATGGTATCGATAGTGCAGGTAAGCCCTGAAATCCCTGATAATCACGCGCTGAAGCACGCCCGGCGGCCATAAAACGAGAACAGCGATTGCCACCATAAAAGGTATGGCTAGCATCCACCACGACATCTTGAGGTATGTGCGGTCCCACGTGACCCATCCTGTACCTGCCAGGCTGACGGCCAAGGCCCAACAAAGAGCAGCAGGGATCACGTACGTCATCGAAAGTGCGCCAAAGGCCATCACTGCGCCGAGTCCAATGGCCGCGTGCAGTGTGGGTCGGTCACGCCACTGATAACCCAAAGCGGCGATCGCGAGTGTGCAGGCCAGCATCAGGTGGTGGGGTCCAATAACATTGGTTTCTTCCACACGGATCACACTGAAGAGCAACAAACTCGAACCGACAAGTGCCGCCGCGCGCGACGTCCGGAAGGAGTGCCTGAGCGTCCAATACAAGAAGCCGATCGCGAGAGAACCCACGAGCGCTATAAGAAAGCGGTAGCGGCATTCGAGCGAGCCCGCTCCGGCCGGCAAGACATCGTGCCCTAGTTTGGCGAGGTAGATCGCCATCGGGCCATGACCGTGACGGTGATAGTCAAATCCGCCCCAAAGAGATCCCCAGTGATTGGAAGTGCTTGCGAGGTAATCCGCTTCGTCCCAACTGAACTCCGGAGAAGTGCATGTCAGCATCAAGACTACGGAAGTCAGGACGAGGAGCGTGACAAGTGACAGAGTGATCAGCGGTTCTGACGATAAAAGTCTGGTTCCGCTCATAGAAGCACATTCAGACATGTCGTCGCTGAAACCTGGTAAGAACCACCAGCCAAATTGCGAGATTCAAGACGGAGGCCTTCCCAACCACCACGGCAAAACCGCCGCCGTGGTCTCTCGGATGACCCGTGTAAACCGACCAGACCGATGAGATCAACGAGACGTTCCCGCCTAAAATCGAGAACAGATGCGCTTGCTCGAATGACGTCCAGACGGGGCGATCGCCAAGTTGGCTGACTTGTCGATTGCCATGCATTGATCGATCAACCGCCACCATTAAGCCGCTCACAAGAACAACGTCCAGGCATTTTAGGACGACCGCGACACGCTCCGCCACGACAAGGTCGGAGTGCGCCGTCGCAACACAACAGATCAGCGAGGCGATCGCCTGTTTCGGACTTCTCCGAGGCTGGCCTGACTGTGTCAGCGAACGTTTTTATCGGATCAGGCCCCCGTTAGGCATCCGTGAGTCGTTAACGACTCTTCCCCAAGGTGCTCTTCCCCTGATTCAAAACGGCGGAAAGTCGTAGGTACCTTCAACTCCTTAAAGACGCAATCAAATCGCGTGCCCCCTGGATGCCGCTTTCGATTGCTCCATGCACGGACGCGACGTTGCCCGGTTTGCCTTTGACCCCCACGGCTTCGCCGGCGAAGAACAAGGTGTCCGCCACCGGCATGCCAAGCGCCTCCCTGGCATCCGGGACGGTTTCATCAGGGAGCGCAGAGTAGCCGCTCCGGCTGTAACGATCGTCGTGCCAAGCGCGCCACTCGGCACGCACGAAGAGATCGCGGATCCGCTCATTCCCGAACATGTGGACCAGTTGGCTGAGCATCGCCTGGGGCGGGTCGGGATGATGCCCGAAACGGTCGGCAGCATCGCCACCCACGAGATGCGAGAGCAGGTGCCGCTGTCCGCGACGACGCCTCGGAGACGTCGGCCAGTGCAATTGGGAGTCGAGGGCGCTCGTGAGAAATGCCATTCCTTCGGGCCAGAACGACTTGCCCCGGCGCAAGGCCCGAAAGCTCGTGACCATTTTGAACGCCTTGCCGGCCTGTAACGCGTGGATCGCGTCAATCTTCAACGAAGGCAGCGGCTCATCGAAAATCACTTCGCTTTGCTGGAGCACGCCCAGAGGCAACGTCACGAGCGCCGCCCGGGATTCCAGCTTCAGGTTGCGGGCAAACACGCTCACCGTGCCGGGCTCCCATTCAATCCGATGGACGGGCCGGTTGAGGCGTATGTCGAGGTCGCCCGCCTCCGTGGCGCGGTGCAGCAGAGCCGAGTAGCCTTCGTCGACGTGGAAGTTCGCCTCGAAGCCGGAGACGTCTGGCTCGAGCCAACCTTCGAGTGTGAGCACAGTCGGCTCAACGGAATGGTCGTTCTTGATGAGCTGCTCGATGTATCGGCGCGTTACGGCCGATCGAGCCAGAATCTCCGCGCACTCGGGTGTGCTTAGGAACACAGAAAGCGGCGCGGCTCCCCTGCCCGCGCGTCGGAAGTGCTCTGCCAAACGGCGCAGCTCATGCAGCAACGATTGCGGCGGACGCGGCAATTCGGAGTCGGGGAGAAGTTGACCGTCAAACCACGAGTAAGCCTCCCCGACGTGGGGAACCAAAGTCAGGCCATACTCACGGCTGAGCTCGTGCACGATGTTGTCTTCGCCGTGCACGAACTCGGCCCCGAGTTCGATCGGGTGACGCGCGAGCGAGCGCCGGGTGAAAATGCGTCCGCCGATGCGATTGCGCGCTTCCACGCAGATCGCCGTGAATCCGGTACGTACCAGCTCGCGCATGGCGAACACGCCGGCGGCCCCGGCGCCGATCACGACGACGTCGGCACGAACCGGCAACGTGCGTGGGCGACGTGGACCAGACTTGGGAGGTTCGTTCATCCCGCAGTCAACTCGCGGTCGTGTTGGAGGCCGAAATTGCGAAATCCTTCTGTGATTGCTTCAATCCGGCAGATTCGCCCATCACATCGATCGTCCAGTAACCGCACTTCAAGCGCTGCAATTTGCACGGATCGTCCGGCAAGTTGCACGTCTTGTAACAGCGACACTTTCGCGAACCGGTGCCGCCATAAGTCTTTGCGATCGGCGCCTCCGTTGGGCGCGTCGTTTGCGATCACTCGGGTTGGTCGAGCCGCGATGCGCACTCGCGCGAGTGCGACGGACTCGATCGACGCCGAGACTGAATTCAATGTGCCAAAGGGATCTGATCTTTGTCATTCCGACATATCGATTGCGGGATGTCGGTGAAACAGTTGAACAATACGACGAGCATTTCTGGCGCAACGGGCATTCTCTGCCCATCATCGTTTTTGATGACTCCACCCCAGCCAATCACGAAAAATATTACTCGCTGCTGGAACAGACGAAGACACACAACGAGCTGTATTACGTCGGGCTTCGTGAGAAAGAGCAATTGCAGGCGTATCTCAATCAACGGTTGCGCGATGGACGACTGCAAGCCCTGGTCAAAAACCTGTTCCGTCCCAGCTACGGCGGCAATCGCAACTACACGTTGGTTTACAGCCTCGGCTGCCTGATGGTCAGCGCCGACGACGACATGCGGCCCTACACGCTTATGGAACACAGCCGCGAGTCGCTCGGACCCGATGAAGTCTGTCGCGGCAGGCTGGTGAAGGCGGGACAAAATGGCTACGGACGCAAGTCCTTCGACATTCTGGCCGCCTTTCTCGACGTTTTGGGAAAACCGGCGGGCCACGTCCCCGAGAACTACGAGCGCGGTGAGCTGCTGGTTGACACCGCGATGGATCTCGAGACCAACGCATCCAAGGGGCTGGCTCGCGAGAACTCGCTGCTGTTGAGACGGGGACCTGTCCCGGATGACTCGGTCATCAAGATGGCTCAGACATTTCGTTCAGGCACAAACGACATCGATGCGATCGATTACGTCGAAATGTTCCTTGACGACGAGGGACAAGTCAGCGCCGATGACCTCAACGACACTTATGTCCTGGGCAACTTCCGTCCCGTCGTGACACAAAAAAACTGGCGGATGGACTGCGGGGTGGCCGCCTACGACAACGCATTCGGCCTGCCCCCGTTTTTCCCGACGCGCCTGCGGTTCGAAGATTACATCTATCGCCTCTGGATCCAGCAGGACGGAATCGTCGCTGCTCACGTCGATGCTGCGCAGAATCACACCAAGAGCAACTACATGCGCAATCCCCCGGCGGCGGAAATCTTCAACGAGGAAGTGTCCAATCTCCTCAAGCGCAAGATCCGCTCCACAGTCACTCGGCTCGACGACCTGTCCATTTCCTTCGACTACGAAGGCGAAGTCACCGCCCAGGACACTGAAGAGATTCTTGGGAAAATCGTCCAGCTCGATCAGCGCGCTCTGGAAGCGGCGGAGAGGGCCAGGCCCGAACGGGCCCAGGCGCTGCGTCTGTTCGCGGCCAACCTGGAGAAGGCGTTTTACGGATTCGAGCCCGATTTCTTTCAGCAGAATCTGCTGCGGATTGCGGACGACGTCGTCACCGTCATCAAGGGGTCGCTGGCGCTTTGGCCATCGCTGGTCGAGATCTGCTACTTCCAAAAGGACCGGGTCGGGCTCCCGAAGATCCGCGTTCAGAACCAAAGGAAGTGACGGTTCTCCGGGGGCCAAATCGCAACGC
This sequence comes from Planctomycetaceae bacterium, assembly GCA_035623955.1. GTDB lineage: Bacteria > Planctomycetota > Planctomycetia > Planctomycetales > Planctomycetaceae > DASPSM01. The sequence goes on along the minus strand of DASPSM010000366.1, from coordinate 160 downwards.
TCGAGGCGAGGCCCCCGGCGGCGGCCGACTTAGTGGTCGCCGGGCGTGGTTGTCGCGTCGGTCCGTGGCGCTTGTTAGTCAGTGCCGCTTAAAGTACTGAATGGCCCGCTCATGCTTTTCGGCGGCCGCCCGCGTGTTAAACGTGCCAAGGTTGCGTCGT
>DASPSM010000036.1:0-5791 GCA_035623955.1 Planctomycetaceae bacterium | reverse complement strand
ACGTAGTCCAGCCCGACCGACGGATCCGGATCGTCGCAATTCATTGTCGGCGGAACGAACTGGTCGCGAAGCGTCTGGATGCAGATGGCAAACTCCATCGCGCCGCTGGCGCCCAGGGGATGGCCTAACGTCGACTTCGTCGAACTGGCCGGCATGCTCGCGCCGCGCGGGCCGAAGACTTCCGCGACGGCCCGGGCCTCCGTCTCGTCGTTGGCCCGCGTCGCGGTGCCGTGCATGTTGAGGTAGTCGATCGAGCGCGGCTCCACTTCGGCGTCGCGCAGACACGCCTGCATCGCCCGAATCTGACCCTCCATGGTGGGCGTGGTGAGATGCTGCGCGTCGCTCGCCGTGCCGTATCCCGCCACCACGGCCAATGGTTCGACTCCGCGCCGCTCGGCGCTTTCGCGCGATTCGAGGACGGCCATCGCCGCCCCTTCGCCCAGCACCAGGCCGTTTCGCAGCCGGTCGAACGGGCGCGAGGCGCGTTTCGGGTCCTCGTGCTCAGCCAGGACGCGAAGCTTCGTCCAACTCGAGAAAAGGGGCGGCGTGAGCGGGGCGTCTGCTCCGCCGCAGAGGACGATATCCGCGTAACCGTGCCGCACCATCATTAACGCCAATCCAATCGCCGTCGTGGCCGAAGAACAGGCCGAGGCGATGACATGGTTGGCGCCCGTCAACCCAAAGTGAATCGAGACGTTGCTGGAGAGCGAGTTAAACATGCACTTGGGCACAGTCGTTGGCCGGACTGCGGCAGGCCCCTTGAGAAAGAAGGCTTCGTAGCCTCCCTCGGTCTCGTGGCACGGACCATGCCCGCTGCCGATGATGACCGATACGCGCGAGTCCGACTCGCGGACATGCTCGTTTTCATCAAGCAGTCGCGCCTGCTCCAAGGCTTCGCGAGCAGCCACCAGCCCCATCTTCGCGGTTTTTCCCAAACGACCTGGACAGTGATTCTTAAGCAGCTTGGCGACCGTGAAGCCTTTGACCTCGGCCGCGTAACGCACAGGGTAGAGGTGCGGATCGAGTTGGCCCAGACAATCGATCCAATCAACCGCGCTTTTTCCCCGACGGACGTTGTCCCAAAGCGCAAAGATCCCCGGTCCAAAAGGGGACACGGCTCCTAACCCACTGACGACGACGTCCCTGCAATTCGCTTTCATCGGAGGTCCGTTCTCTAGCTTTGGCTCTTGGATGCATTTGGACGCGCTGCCACAACACGGTGCTTCTTACGACCGAAAGACTAGACAATGTAACCACGAAGGTATCGATTGGGTAGTTTGTGAGGGCGCCCGGGCCGTCCTGTGCCAGAAACTGACCCGAGTCACTTCGGGCCAACGGGAACCACATTGACGGATTCGCCCGGGGCCGGTAGAAGCCTGACACTTCTGCGACCCCAGCCGCGAAATCACCTCCGGCAGCCTTCCGTGGTCGCCTTACCCCAGCTTGAAGTCTTTTTGGCGAGTGCACGAGTGCGACAGCACTGCGAGCGGTCGCGTTCGCGCTGATAGGCGATCCCGATGCAAATGCTGTTCCTGCGTCGATCGAGCGCCTTAACGCTCTTGGTTCTTTCGGGCTGCGCCAGCCTGTCGACGCAGATCGTTGCGTGTCCGCTCACTTATTCCGAGCAGGTCAAGGAAGTTCTCAACGTCGTCCCGAAAGGAACCCGCCGCGAGGAGGCCCTTCGCAAGCTGGCGGCAGCTGGCATTGAGGGGAGCTTCGGAATCAGTCGCCGGGTCTACTACTGCGAACTCTGGAGCCGACCCGACGGCAGTCGCTGGCACCTCAACGTTGCCTTGCTGTTCGATGAAACTGGAAAGCTCTACAAGACCCAGGCCGCCGACTGCGAAATCACAGCCTCGCCGGACAAGAGCTTACCGACGAGCGGCCCTCAAAGCAACGAGCCGGGGGACTTGGGCGGCCCGTCGAACCCTCCGGCAACCCCAACTCGCTAGTTTCGATCTCGGCTGCGCCTCCTCCCCGAGCTCCAGGCCGAATCCGCCAACGGTCGTTCCTGGCGCGCTTTACTTAAGCCGAGGGATCGACGAAGTGGATCTTGCCGCCGCAGCGCTTGCACGCGACTTTCATTCCCAGGTACTTGGGATCGGCGCGCAGCTCCTCCTTGCAGTGCGGGCATTCGGCGAAGAAGGCGGCCATCTTGAGCTTGGGGTTGGAGAAGTCCATCGTGAACTGCGAGTCGCAGAACTTACACTGCACGTTTTCATCCACGTACTTGCTGCCGACGCGAAGTTCGCGCTTGCAGTGCGGGCACGCGACGTAATAGCCGTTCAATTCGACTTCGACCATGCTGGCGATCTCCTGCAACGGAATGAATTCGGGAATCTCAATGCTGTCCGGCTCAAGATCGGTATTCAGCAAGGTGCGGCAGTTCTGGCAGTGCACGACGTTGGAGGGCATGTCTTCGCCGCAGGTCGGACAGGGGCCGCCGGGCCAAGCTGGCATGACTGTTCTCGTCCAGAAAAAGCGAAACCAGGGGGACTCGACAAGGAAGAAACCTCTGACGCAGTGAATCGGCCCGGCCCGTCGTACAACTCGAAAATCTGCGTGGGAACTCCCTATTTTAGTTCACGGCCCTCTCCGTTTCGATTACCCGCGCGTCTTCCATTTTAGAGCAACAAGCAACCCGGTGGGTGCCGCAACTCGGCCCGGAAAATCAAAAAAATGGGCAAAGCGGCCCTTGCCCCGGGAGGCGATTCCGGCGGTCTGGCCGTCTGATTGGCGCTCACCCGCCCGCCGGATTTCGCACCACCGAGCCCCTCCCAGGCCGGTCCTAGGGCCGGGCGGCGACGCACGTCAAATGATGGAAAGTGCGGAGGTAAAGGCGGCCGTTGGCCACTGCGGGCGTCGAATTCGAGGGCTCGCCGAGCGGGATCTTGCCCAGCAACTTGAACTCCGGGGCGGCGGCAAGCACGACCACATCGCCCTGCTCGTCGATGTTGAAGAGCATGCCCCCCGCGCCGATCGGCGACCCACTGAAGTTCCCGCCGATCCGTTTGACCCACAGGTCCTTTCCCGTCGTGGGGTCGACGCAGCACACGGTGCCGCGGTCGCACCACAGGAACAGGTAATTCTGGTACGCGAGCGGAGTGGGCACATACGGCAGCAGCCTGGTGCGCTTGTAACGGATCGCGGTCTTGGAGACGTCCCCGTGTCCGTTGGGATCGACGGCGATCATCAGCGAACCCTGCCCCGCGACCCCACAGCATTGCAGGATGAGGCCTGCGGAAAGCACTGGAGAGCCCACCGTTCGCTGCGGCAGCAAGCCGGTCGTCCAGATCGTCTTCCCGATTTTTGGATCGAGTCCCGAGACGCCGGAATAGGCGCTGGAGCAAATCAGTTGCGGCGGACCCTGCTTGGGTCGATAGATGAATGGCGTTGCGTAAGACGTCGACTGCTGGCCGTTGTTTCGCGGGACTTTCCATACGCGATGGCCTGTCCGCTTGTCGTAGGCGACGATCGAGCTGGGACCGTCCTGATCGTTGACCATGATCACCAGGTCCCCGAACAGGATGGGAGAGGCTCCCTGACCGTGCTGGCTTTCGAAGTGTCCCAGGTCTTCCTGCCAATGCTGGTTGCCGTCAAAGTCGTAAGCCAGCAGCAGGTCGTGCTGCACGTCGGCAAACGCCACAAAAACCCGCTCACCGTCGACGGCCGGAGTGGCCGAAGCCCAGCTGCTCTTGGGGTGCTTGGGGTTGGCGTTGAGCTGAACCGACCGGGTCCAGAGCGGCTTTCCGGTTAGGGCGTCGAAGCACAGAACCGAGCGCGTGGTCCCCGTTTCGCTGGCCGTGGTCAGGAACAGTTTGTCGCCCCAGATCACGGGGCTGGAATGCCCGGTCCCCGGCACCGTGACCGTCCATCGCACGCGATCGGGATTCCAGGGGGCGCTGAATCCCTGCTCGTCGCTGACTCCCGAGCCGTTTTGACCGCGAAAGCGGGGCCAGTTGTCGGCACGCGTCACGGCGGCGAGGGACAAACAGCCCCCCAAGTACGCAAGCCCCACAAGCCGGCGGAATTTGCGCGATCGGCGCATCGTGCCGCCCCTTTCTCTCAAAGTCGCGAGGACGAAGAAGCGCGTGCACCGCCCCGCCAGAACTCGAGCGTTGGTCTTAGGATGACAAGCCCTGTGAAGGCCTGCAAGCAGGCCCCGGGCGGGGAAAATTTCCGATAGAGCGCCCGCGCGCTAGAATTTGAAAGCAGCAGAGGCGCTGCGGCAGATCGAGCGTCGAAGCGCTCCTGCGGCGCGCAAAGCAGTTCTTGTCAGCCGCGGCGAAGGTCGTTTATTCTGGCTTCCATGGAAGCGGAGCAGTCAGTGCCTGAGACTCCGGACGCCCGCGACGCCTACCTCGTCGTCCGCGAAGGGAACTCCTGGCGGGACATTTTTCGGTTGTCGCCCGCGCAGGTCATGACGATCGGGCGGGCCACCACCAATCGGATCGTGCTGCGCGACGAGCTGTGCAGCCGAAACCATTGCGAGCTGTATCGCAACGGCGCCACCTGGGTCGTCCGCGACCTGGGGAGCCGCAACGGGACGACCGTCAACGGCGGCCCAGTAGTGGGTGAACGAGAGCTCGAATCGGGCGACCTGATCCAGATTGGCCCCTACGAGCTTGGGTTTACCTTTAACCTGGGTGAGCCGTTCCCGCAAAAGGACGCGCCGCAGGACATCAACGAGTCTGATACGGCGTTGTCGCTGGACGTTGTCGACCCCAAGTCGACCGAGCGGCCCGAGATCGTGCATCGGGCTCGCAGCTCCCGCTACCGGATGCAGGAGACGGGGGCGGTTTCGGGCCCCGATCGGACGCAGAGCGAGCTCGCTTCGCTCTATCGTCTGGCGCTCGATATGGGTGCCGCCACCAGCGCCAAAGAGTTGTCGGAAGTCGTGCTTTCGGGATTGCGGGGTGGCATCAACTTCGACATCGGGGCCGTCCTGCTCTTGCCGAAGGCGGTTGAGGACGCGGCTCAGGCCTCGCAGCTCTCCGTCGTTGCCTATAGCGCCCGCGGCGAGAGTCCCTACCATATGGTGTCGAATTACCTGTCGACGCAGGTCCTCTCGACGCGCGAAGCGATCCTGGCCCGCGACGTGCGCGACGACGCTCGGATCTCCGAACGGGATGCGCTCGGCGAAGTGCGGGCCGACAGCGTGATCTGTGCGCCGATTCAGCTCGGGTCGCTGATTCACGGGCTGGTGCACCTGTACTGCACCGACCCGGAGCGCCCGTTCCAGCCGGAGGATCTGGAATTCACGATCGCTGTCGCCGACCAGATGGCCGTGGCGCTGCGCAATTTGAAGGAGAAGGAGTCGCTGGCCCGCGGCCTGGACCGCATCCGCACCGATTACGAGGCCTTGCGACAGCAGCTGCAGGCCGAAAGTCACATCGTCGGCCAAAGTTCCGAAATCGAAGAGCTGCGCTCCGCAATCGCCCGGTTTGCGCCGACCAACGCCACGGTGTTGATTCGGGGCGAGAGCGGCGTGGGCAAGGAGCTCGTGGCCCAGGCGATCCATTTCAGCAGCGATCGCAAGAGCCGCCCCTTCTGCACGATGAACTGCGCGGCCCTGGCCGAAAGCTTGCTGGAAAGCGAACTCTTCGGCCACGAGAAAGGGGCCTTCACGGGGGCGACGGAGCGGAAGATCGGAAAATTCGAGCAGGCCAATAAGGGGACCCTCTTCCTCGACGAAGTCGGCGAAATGAGTCTGGGCATTCAGGCGAAGTTCCTCCGCGTGCTCGAAGGACATCCCTTCGAGCGTGTCGGCGGTCGCACCCGAATCGAGGTG
>DASPSM010000324.1:0-4719 GCA_035623955.1 Planctomycetaceae bacterium | reverse complement strand
CAAGCTCGCCTCTGGGAAAGTCAGCGACTTTTACTTCGACGGCAAAAAGGTCGAATTGAAGCCCGAGGGAGCGTGGCTGATCGGCGAAGTCATCTACGAGGAGATCAAAGAGGGAGGCTTCGACGCAATCGGCGGCCTGGCGGTCGGTGCGGTGCCGATGGTCACGAGCGCCGTTATCAGTTGTTTTCATCATGACCTGGACATCGAGGGGATCTTTGTCAGGCCCCAGCCCAAAAGCCACGGGACACAACAAGTCGTCGAAGGCAACCTTCCCGAAGGCGCGCGCGTCGTAATCGTCGATGATGTCGCAACCTCGGGCGGCTCGCTCATGCAAGCGATCAAGGCCGTCGAGGACGCTGGCGCGCACGTTGGATTAGTTCTCGTTCTCGTCAATCGCCAAGAAGGGGCCGAAGAGCTGTTCAAGGGCGAGGGCTACGATTTCCGCTGGATCTTCACCAAAGACCAGGTCGCGGAGGCCGATCACGTCGCTGCGGGCTGACGCGCTCCAGATCCCACTAACTTCGCAGCCTCCCCTGGCGAGCGGCCGGTGTCAGCCGGCCGGTGCTACTTAATTTCAGCCGGCGCTCTCGATGCCTTCCGCGTCCAGCTCGGCGTCGACCTCTTCGTCTCGACGGACGACCTGGCCTGGGTCGAGGCTCAACTGCCGCAGCTTGGGGGCCGCTCCGGCGGCGATCGCCACGACGAGAAGCGTCACAATTCCGCCGATCCAGACCGAGCGGACCGTTCCCAGCCAGGCCGCGGTGACGCCGCTTTCAAACGCGCCGAGCTCGTTCGAGGAGCCGATGAAAATCATGCTCACCGAAGCGATCCGTCCCCGCAGGCGATCGGGCGAAAAGAGCCGGTTGATGGCTCGACGGATCACCACGCTCATTCCATCGCAGGCGCCGCTTGCGGCCAGCGCCAGCATCGACAGCCAGAACGTCCGCGAGAGCGCAAAGACGATCATCGACACGCCGAACCCCGCCACGGCAAAAAACAGGTTGCGGCCCGCGTGTCGCACGGGCGGACGCCGGCTGGCCAAAAGCATCGTGACGAGCGCGCCGGCGGTTGGGGCCGCGTTGAGCATTCCGAGGCCGCTGGGCCCGACCTCCAGAATGTCGCGGGCGAAAATCGGCAAAAGCGCAATCGCTCCGCCGAAAAGCACCGCAAACAAATCGAGCGACATCGAGCCCAAGAGCACCTGGTCGCCGAGCACATAGCGGACACCCTCGGACACGCTCTGCCAGACCGATTCTCCGTCGGGTGCCGGCGGCCGCGGGCGCGGCGCGATCCGCGTGATGGCCACCCATGAGAGCGTGTACAGAATACCGATCGTCAAATAGGTCCTCGACGGACCGATCTGTTGGTAGGCCAGTCCGCCCCAGAGGGGCCCCACGACGGCGGCCGTCGTCCAGCAGCTGGCCATCAGCGTCGACGAGTTGACCAGAATCTCCCAAGGAACCACCTGGGCCTCGAGCGCTGCCGCGGCCGGCTCGGCAAAGCCGCGCGCAATCCCGGCGATGAAGACCACCGCGTAAAGCAGCGTCAATTTCAGTCCGCCAAAATCGTGGGCCCCCAACAACGACAAGGCGCCGCAGCAAAAGATCAAGCCGGCCAGAGTGATTCGCAGAATCGAGCGGCGATCGTGCCGGTCGGCGATATGTCCGCCGTAGAGCGCCAGCGACAACGACGGAATCGCCTCGACCAGGCCGAGGATGCCCAGCGCGAGCGGGTTGCCCGTCAGCTCGTAGACTTCGTAGCCCAGCACGACCGCCAGCGCCCGGCTGCCCAGCGTCGTGCTGAAGGCGGCCAAAAACAGGCTGCGAAAGTCGGAGAACTGGAACGGCGCCCAGGGGCCGCGCGGGGGTTCTGTCGGGCGATCAGCGACCAAGCGTCCGCCCCCGCAGCCCCTCCGGGCCATTGATCGGATTGACCCGTGCGGGGGCCGCGTGCTCGAACTCGACGACGAAGCCGGTTTCCGGCTGCGCTTCGCCGCTGGGAAAATCGGTGCTCACGATCTGGGCGCCAGAGGCGAATGCCGCGTCGCGGCGGGCGAGGGGACGGGGCCCCTTCGTCCGCAGGCCCGAGTCGGCCCGCGTGCGGATGAAATACCCGGCCTTCACCAGGCGCGGAATGTCGCGGTCCCGCGGATCGTCCATCACGAAAGTGGCGGCATCCTCGCGGCTCTCGTCGGAGCGGACGAACATCACGCGTCCGCGAAGGGACGGATGTCCCTGCGTGTAAAGGTCGCGCTCCTTCTTTTCGTCATGCATGATGAAAAGCACCTTGCCGCGGGCCGCGTCGAGCGTGGGCCACCCTGACTTTTGCACCGCCTCGCGCAGGGTGGCGGCGCTGCCTCGCACGTCGTCGGGCGTGATCGTTCGCTCGGCGGGAAAGACCGAACGCAGAATGCCGTCGAGCTGATCGAGAGCGGCCGCGTCCGGCGCCTTGATCGTGCGATCGAGCGCCGGCCCCTCCTGCTTCAGCTCGAACAGGAACGAGATCGGCAGGTGCCGCGGATGGGCGTCGGACCATTTGCGGGCCGTTTCGAGCCCCTCTTTGAGCGTGTGGCACGTCGATCCTTCGTCGAGCATCGCCACGTGAAAGACCTGAAACTCCCCCTTGCGGTACTGCAAATCGAGCTCGAAGCTGCGCACGCCGCGCTCCAGCTGCACGTCGAGCGGAGCGTGGCTGTAATTCCAATCGGGAAAATTCCGGTTCGGCTTCTTCGGGTCGCGGATGTGATAACTGTTGTGCGTGCCGATGAATTGCAATTGATTGATCCGCACCTGCTCGACGGCCGCCGGCTCGTCGGCCCTCGAGCGAGCACCGTCGGCCGCCGCTAAGAGGACAATCGCCACCGCCGCCCGGTTCACCGACCGCAACGTCATCAGTCCACCAATCAAAGTCATGTCGTGAGAGGATCGCAGGGGCGCGATGCCCCACTCGGCATCGACCCAGCCAGCATCGGCTCGTTTGCTGGAGGCGCTGCCATCCGCCAGATGCTGGCCCACCAAAGCGTCACCCCCGCGAGGAGCGTCTCCAGCACGGGCACGTCCACGAGCGTGGCGAGGACGAACAAATACCGCTGCACGACATAAGCGTGCAGCGATTTATCGACCTGCGCCCACCAGGTCAGCGCCTGCCAGACGGCGATGCCCACCAGTCCCAGCCCGGCGACACCCACAAGCCCGGCTCCCAGTCGCCAGACGGTTGTTGGCTTGAGGCGCCGCGCCGCGTAAACCGTCGCCGGTGCAAAGAGGACGAGCCAGAATCCGTGGCAGGCCATTAAGGCGGGAAGCGGCGCTCCGCAGCCCCACGGTCCGCAGACGCCGTGCTCGCCAAGGCAGTGGTCCGGCAAGTATTGCAGCGACAGCACGCCAAACAGACCGCCCGCCCAGGCTGCGGCCGCAAAACAGACGATGATTGGCTGCTTCATCGCGATCTTGTCCGCTGCTGAACGTACAGTCCGTCGTGTCGTGGCATTCAGGGGGTGTGAGCAAGATCTTAACCCAACAGCGCCCCGAGATTCGAGCGACGGGCGATGTTGCGGAAAAACATCACGCCTTGTTTGATTCGCCGTTGCCGCGGTTTGCTCAAAGCGCGAGCCCGATCCATAACCTATGCTTTTCACAAGCGTATTTTTTGCCTCGCGGTGGAACTCGCGCGATCAGTCGCGCGCTACGCAGGGGGCCTTGGGAGCCGAGCGATGTCCACATCGAATCAAACGACCCAGCAGGACCAGCGGGCCGACCGGACCAACACAATTGCGACTTTGCTCGTTGGCTGCGTGCTGTTGGGCATCGGCGGCTTCGTGCTCGTGCAGAATAGCGCCAGCTTCAAACTTCCCGACAACAACAAGTTGTGGGCCGACACCTGGAAAAAGAAGGTGCTGAAGCCGTGGGATCCGCCAAAGTTCGAGCCGACCATCGACTGGTCCGACCCGAAGAACGATCCGAACAAAATTGCCGAGCGGCTGAATCTGAATAAGCCGCTCCAGATCCAACAGGAGCTCGGACATCAGTTCCAACCGGCCAATCCCTTTCCCGGACGCCGCTAGGCCCGATCGGTGATGCCCCTCGAGACGCCCGCCTGGCGTTGATGGGGCGGCACGCTGGCAACTCGCGCTCTTGGCCGCCTGCGCGAGTCTCTTGATCGCCGTGCAATTCGAAGCGTCGCTGAAATTCTGTTTCGGCCGTTACTGGCCCAACACGTGGACGCCGGCCAACAACCCGTCAAACCCGTCGCTGCTGCGCGACGAGGCCTACGGGTTCCACCCGTTCCACAGCGGTCCGGCGTTCGGCAGTTTCCCGTCGGGCCACATGATCCGCACGCTGGCAATTGCCGCCGTCGTTTGGGTCGCTTATCCGCGTTGGCGCTGGGCCTGCGTTGTCGCGGCGTCGGCGGTTGCGATCGGACTTGTGGGGATGAACTATCACTTTGTGGGCGATGTGATCGGAGGCGCTGTTGTCGGAGCAATCGTCGGCGTCTACACGGCACACGCGTGCGACCTCGGACGTGTGTGCGACCTCGAGCCCGGCGCGTATACTCGTAGTGATCGACAAACTGGCTGATCGAGCCTGCCATGTACGTGCACTACCATGCCAAGCAGATCAATGCCGAGCGCGTCGGCGCACGCATGGTTCGCGTGCTCTGCGCGAAGTGCGGTTGCGAGTATTTCTACAAGTTCACGCGCATCGGCAGCGGCAGCGCCCAGGC
>DASPSM010000321.1:0-26841 GCA_035623955.1 Planctomycetaceae bacterium | reverse complement strand
CCCTGGGCGGCGGCTGGCTCTGCTTCTGCGACAACCAGGGCCTGCCCCCGGCTCCGGCGGTGCAAGCATCGTTCGGCGGACCGAAGCCTGCTTCGAGCGTGCCTCCCGCCCCGGTGGTGCCGCCCGCTCAGCCCGCGTCGGTCCCTCAAGCAGCGCCGGCGCAGCAGCATCCCTCAGCGCCGGCTCCCTCCAATCAGTGAGGGGCTACGTCAGCCGATGGCGAAACATGCGGGGTGCCTGGGGTCGGCGTCTTCGCCGCCCCCAGCGCGTCGAGAACTGGGGGCGAGGCTGGCGGCTCGACCCCAGCCACCCCGTCGGTTCCATCCACTCAGTGGAACGCCAGGTTGGGCCCAACCGGCCGCTTCTCCAGCGGCGCGCGGATCAAGCGAGACACGGCCGCCTACGTCAGCCGATGGCGAAACATCCAGGCCGCGGCCGGCAGCGTTATCCCCGCGATGATCGCCAGCGGCCACAGATCGTTTACCAACAGCGGCAGCGTCGCCCCTTCGAGGTACACGCGCTGGGCCATGTCGATCGCGTAGCGCAGCGGGTTGGCCAGCGTCACGTTCTGCAGGATTTTGGGCATGCTGGTGATCGGCGTCGAGAGCCCCGACAGCAGCGTGAACGGCATCACGACCACAAACGAATAGAGCAACGCTTGCTGCATCGTCGCCGCGATCGACGAAAGCAATAGACCCAACCCGACGGCGGCCAGCAGAAACACGATCAGGCCCGAATAGAGCGTCAAAAACGAGCCCGAAAACGGAATGTGAAACCAGAGCTGGGCCACCAGCAGGACGTTGGTCGCCTGAATCATCCCGATAATCATCGACGGCAACGCCTTGCCGGCCATGATCTCGGCGGGACGGAACGGCGTGACGAGCAATTGATCGAACGTTCCTTGCTCGCGTTCGCGGGCCACCGACATCGCGGTGAGAATCAGCGTCTGCAGCATGGTCAGCGTGCCGATCAGCGCGGGGATCATGTTCCAGCGCGTTTCGAGATTCGGGTTGTACCACGCGCGGGTCGAGACGCTGATGGGCGGGTTCGGCAAGCCGTGCGCGCTGCGCCAGTCGGCGTTGTAGCTGTCGACGATGGCCGTGATGTAGCCGGTCGCGATCGCGGCGGTGTTTGAATTGCGTCCGTCGGCGATCACCTGCACGTCGGCCTGTGCCCCCATCTCGAGCTGCCGCTCGAAATCCTGCCGGATCTGGATCGCCAACAGGGCCCGCCGCTGGTCGATGGCCTCCTTCAAATCTGATTCGCGCGTGACGTTGGCGACGCGGCGAAAAATGTGCGAACCGTCCAGGTTGGCCAGCAGCTCCCGCGAGGCGTGGCTGCGATCCTGGTCGAGCACGACGTACGGCACGTCGAAGAGGTCATAACTGGCCGCATATCCGAAGATGAAGCACTGAATAATCGGAGGCGCGATCAACGTGAACCGCCCCCGCGGATCCTTGAGGACCGCCAGCAGTTCCTTACGCGTCAGCGCGAAGATTCGCAGCAGGGAGGCAAACATCACAAGTTCGCGGCCTCACAAATCATTCGTAGTTCGATCACGCCAATCGTTTCCGCGTCACTCCCCGCGTTGCGAGCGCCAACAGCGCGGTCATGACGCCGAGAACCGCAGTGTTGGGCAGAAGGACCGGCCAGACGTCGCCGGCCAGAAAGATCGTCTGCAGAATCGCGACGTAATAACGGGCGGGCAGCGCGTACGTGACGACGCGCAGCGCCGGCGGCATGCTCCGCAGATCGAACAAAAAGCCCGACAGCATCATCGCCGGGAGAAACGTGACCAGCACTCCCACCTGGCTGGCCACGAACTGGCTCTTGACCAGCGACGAGATCAACAATCCGATCCCCAGCGCCACCAGCAGATACATCATCGAGGCCCCGGTCAGCACCCAGATCGACCCCCTGAGCGGCACATGGAACAGGAATTTCGCTGCCAGCACGCAGAGCGCAAAGCCGATCATGCCCAGCAAAAAATAGGGGATCGTTTTGCCCAAGAGAATCTCGTCAGCGCGGACCGGAGTGACGAACAGCGCCTCGAGCGTGCCGTGCTCCCACTCCCGCGCCATCACCAGAGCCGTCAGCATCGCGCCAATCAGCGTCATCACGAGCACGATCAGCCCCGGCACGAGAAACCAGCGGCTCTCGTTGGCCGCGTTGAACCAGAGCTGGCTCTGCACGTTGACCGGCCCGGCGGCCACCGGCTCACCCGAGGCCGACCGCCGCGCCAGGTACTCGCCGATCGCCGCCTCCGAATAGCCCTGCATCAGTCGGGCCCGATTGGCGTCGGTCCCGTGAACGAGCAGCTGCACTTCGGCATTTCCGAGCGCCAGCCGGCGCGAAAAGTCCGATTGCACGTGCAAGATGCCGTCGACCTTGCGCAAGAGCATCAGCCGCCGCGCCTCTTCCATCGAATTGACGTAGCTCGGGATGAAGTAGCGCGAGAGCTGAAAGCCGGCGGCCATTTCCGTGGCGTCGGCCGACCGATCGTCGACGACCAGCGCGACGCGAATGTCTTTCACGTCGAGCGACAGTCCGTATCCGAACAACAGAATCAGAATCACCGGCAGCACCACGCCGATCGCGATGCTGCTCGGATCGCGGACGACCTGCCGCCCCTCTTTGACGACCAGCGAGATGACGCGACGCAGCTTCGCGAGAACCGTGTGCTGGTCGCGGGACCGCAATTCGTCTCGTCGCCCTGCGGCGGCCGGCCGATCCAAGCGATCGCTATTTTCGCTCATGCGGCACCTCCTTGCGGCGCTGTGCCGGCTCGCGATCCCGAGCGGGCCTCTTCCACGATGGCGATGAAGGCGTCCTCCATTGTCGGGGGGTGACCGGGCTCGGGGTGCGCCCGCTTGCGGACCTCGGCCGGCGTCCCCTGGGCGAGGATCTGCCCGGCGTCGAGGATGGCGATGCGGTCGCAGTATTCGGCCTCCTCCATGAAGTGCGTCGTCACGATCACGGTGACCCCCTGTTTCGCCAGTGCCGTAATCCGCTGCCAGAATTCGCGGCGGGCCAGCTGATCGACGCCGCTGGTCGGCTCGTCGAGGAACAGGATTTCGGGTTCGTGCAACAGAGCGGCAGCCATCGACAGCCGCTGCTTGAATCCGCCCGGCAGCTGTCCACTCGGCAGCCGAGCGAGCGATTTCAGTTCGAATTGCTGCATGGCCCATTCGATCCGTCGGCGTCTGCGAAACCAGTTCAGGCCGTAGGCGCTGCCGAAGAAGTCGAGGTTCTCGACCACCGAGAGCTGGCCGTACAGCGAGAACTTCTGGGCGACGTAGCCGATTCGTTCGCGGGCCGACGCGCGGGCATAGCGCAGGTCGACTCCCGCCACGCGCAGCGTGCCGCCGCTTGCCGCGAGCAAGCCGCACAACATGCGAAAGGTCGTGGTCTTGCCGGCGCCGTTGGGTCCCAAGAGCCCGAAGATCTCGCCGCGATGAACCTCGAAGCTGACGTGATCGACGGCGGTAAAACTCCCGAAGCGGCGGACGAGATCGTGAACTTCGACGACCGTCTCGTGCCTCTCCCCCTCGATGGGAGTCGCCAGAGTCATCGAGCCGGCGGAAAACGTGTGCGCGGGGACGGCCTTGCGCAACAGGATCATGAAGGCGTCCTCGAAGCGCGGCTCGACTTCGGCAATTCGGGCACCACGCAGGGTCTCGTCCTCCGCCGGTGCTCCGGCCGATTCCGCCAGCACCAGCCGCACTTGGCCTCCTTCGGGCAGGGCGTCGACGATTCGCGCGTCGCCCAAGAGCGAGGCTTGCAGTTCGCGGGCCGGCTCGCCTGCGGGGGGATCCGCCAGAAAGACACGTCGGGCCGCAATGCGGCTGATTTCGTCAGGGGGCCCTTGCGAGAGCACCTTGCCCTGGTGCATCACGACCACTTTCTGGCAACGCTCGGCCTCGTCCAGGTAAGTCGTGCTGGTCAGAACAGTCTGACCCTCCTCGTGGACCAGCCGCAGGATGATCTCCCACAACTCGCGCCGCGACAGCGGATCGACGCCGACCGTCGGCTCGTCCAAAAGCAAAAAATCCGGCGTGCGGATCAGTGTGCACGCCAGCCCGAGCTTTTGCTTCATGCCCCCCGACAACTGGCCGGCCAGCCGTTTCGTGAAGCGGCCCAGCGCCGTCATCTGCATGAGCTGCGCGTAGCGCTCGCGGCGCTCGGCGCGGCTCACGCCGTGCAGATCCGCGTACAAATCGAGGTTTTCCTGAACGGTCAGATCCTCGTACAGGCCGAATCGCTGTGGCATGTAGCCGATTCTGTCCTGCACTTCTTGAGGATTCGCGCTGACGTCGAAGCCAAGGACCGTCAGCTCGCCGGCGTCAGCCAGCATCAAGCCGGCAGCCAGCCGCATGAACGTCGTCTTTCCAGCCCCGTCTGGTCCGACGAGCGCGACCAGCGTGCCGGGCGCGATCTCGAGTTCGAGCCCCTCGAGCGCACGCACCGGCTCCCCGGTCTCGCGCCGAAACGACTTGGAGACGCCGCGGGCGACGAGCACCTGCGAGTTTTCTCGTTCGTCATTCACGGTTGGACCTTGGCTGTCGCGGGCGTCTTCTCGGCCGGCGTCTTCTTAGTGGGTGCCGAGGGCGCCGACGAGCCCGGTGCTTGGGGAGCTTTCGACGTGTCGCCCCCCAGCGGCAAATAGACCGTCGCCGGCATTCCGAGAGGCAGCTCGTCCTTCGGATCCTTGACGAACGCTCGCACCTCGTAGACGAGACTTGTCCGCAGCTCCTCGGTTTGCACCGCCTTGGGAGTGAACTCGGCGATCGGCGAGACAAACCCGATCCAGCCCTCGAACCGGCGATTGGGAAAGCTGTCGACTTCGATGCTGGCCGGCATGCCTTCGCGGACTTTCCCCAAGTTGACTTCCGAGACGTAGGCCCGCACCCACTTCGGATTGATCACCGCCAGCGAGAAGACCGGCTTGGTGGGGGAGGCCATGTCCCCCGGCTCCATCAATCGCGTGCGCACAATCGAGTCGGCCGGCGCGATGAGCTGCGTATCGATCAGCTGTTGGCGCAGATAAGCCAGTTGGGCCTCGTCCGCCTTCAATTTCGCTTCGTTCTCGGCGACCTCTTCTTTGCGAGGCCCGAGAATCCAGACTTCCAACGCCTTCTTCAGAGCGTTGAACTTGGCCTCATTCGATTCGGCCGCCGCCTTCGCGTTATCGAAGTCCTGCTGGCTGATTGCCTCGCCGTGCGAGCGGTCGAACAGATTCTTCATTCGCTCGTAGTTGACCCGCGCATTGGCGGAGTCGGCTTTGGCGGCTTCCATGTTGGCCTTGGCCTCGGCAATCTCCTCGGGTCGGTTGCCGTGATGCAGCCGATCGACGACCGCTCGCTGAGCATTAGCGCTCGCCTCGGCCTGGGCGACCTGGGGCTCGATTCGCCGCGTGTCGACGCGGGCCAGCACCTGCCCCTTCGTCACGCGGTCCCCCTCCTGCACCAGCACCTCGGTGATTCGCTCGTTGTTGTTAAACGCCAACTGGACCTGACGCAGGTCGACGTTGCCGAACAGCTTCAGCTCGGTCGCGGAAGCCTCGTGTTGGTTGAACCACCAGGTGGCCCCGGCGGCGGCCCCAATCACCACCAACAACAGGACGAACAGCCCCAGCCGTCTCATCGTTCACCTCGGTCCCAAGAGGACCTTTTCCAATTATTCCGTGCGAGGAGCGCCGCGGCGACGATCGACTGCGCAAGCAGCCCGCAGTTTCGCCCCTAGTTCATTCACGCGCGAGTCAGCAGCGTCGGCGCCCCACTTGCGCTTCGATGCCCCGCGTCGGAAAAATGTCCCAGCCTTGCACGTGTTCTACGAATGTCGCGGACGCCGGGAGGAAAGTCCAGGCGCCTTCTTGAGCGACAGTTGCACGGCCCGCCACGCGTCGGGGGAGGGGCCAAGTCGAGGGCGGGGCGACCGATCCGCGGCACTTATACTCGGCCGTGGATGTACTCCGTCAGGACGTGGATCGTGACCTCTTGGCTGTGCGCTTCGTACGCATTCAGGTCACCGATGGAAATCATTCCATGCAGCCCCCGCTCGTCGACGACCGGCAGGTGGCGCACCCGGCGGTTTTTCATCACCGCCCGGGCCTCTTCGATCGTCGTATGAGGTTGGCAGCACAGCACTTCCGTCGTCATTACGTCGTCGACGGTCGTTTCGGCGGAGTCCCGCTGCTCGACCAAAACCCGCTGCAGCAAATCCCGCTCGGTGATGATCCCGAGAATCTTCTTTCCGTCCATCACCATCAGCGAGCCGACCTTATGGCGATTCATGGCCTGAGCGGCTTCGAGCGCACTGGCCGATGGTCCAATCGACGCGACCCACGGATCCTTGTTCGACAGGATTTCGCGAACTGTGCACATCGTCGACTCCTTTGCAGCGAACGGAACGCAGAGAGAATCACGCCTCCGAGGCTCGGACAACTTCAGTTAACAACGGGACAAAGGACAAGTCAAAAGGAATCTTCGCGATACGCGCGAGATAGGAAGCGGATCTCAATCCGCCAGCACGTTTTGACGGCCGGGATGCTGCCCACCAGGTTAGGGCAACTCTCATTCCGTTCGCGATTTAATCTGGCAGCGGGCCGGATTGCGTCGCCCGGCTGAAGGATTGCCGGCCACTCATTTTGACCACGTTGGTTCGCCGGACGGCACGCGTGGTCAGCGAACAGCGAGCCCAGCTGACCGATGGGCGCCAGTCGTGAGGAGCCGTCAAGCCGCGGCGAGAATCGCCTCACGCTCTTCTGGTTGACTTTCGGGGGACGAGTCCGGATCGGCGGCCGAGACTTCTTTCGTGCAACGGCGGCGCTCCAACAGCACGCAACTGGCAAAGAACCAGGCGGTCGCCCCCAGCCCCAACAGCCCGATCCGTCCGCCGTGAGGCAGAGACAAATAGTGCCCCCACACAAAGACGACGGGCAGCCACGCGAGCAAATCGGCCCGACGAAATTGGCCCCACTGCAGAAACGTCCCGCAAACGAACGGAATCGCCGGCAAAAACAGGACGAAGTAGCAGGCCCGCGCGACGGGGCAGACAACCAGCGTGGCCACGCACGCCAGTCCGAATACCGTCCCCCGCGCCAGCAGGTCGTCTTTCCTGCCCCCTCGAATCACAAACAAGAGCAGCGTCAGGAAAGCCAAGACCCGCCCCACGACGATCAGCAAGCCGGCGTTGGCGTCGTCCATCGGGAGCCTCAGCGACGCGTCGTGCGGGTGATCGATTGCCGTGTCGTCGGGCCCGCCCACGAGTTTTCGGTTCAGAAAGTTCCCCAACCGGTATGCCGCGTTGTCGAGGCTCTGGTTTCGAACTGTCCGGACATCTTCGCCAAAGTCGGTCGTGCGGACGTCGACCACTTTCGTCACGACCTTGGAAAACCAGGTTTGCAGATGTCTGATATTCCCGTTCCAGCCGGTGAGCGCGGCGGGAATCAAGAGGGCGAACAGCACCAGGCCCACGCTCAAACCGGCCCCCAGGCAGACCGGCCGGCGCCAGGCGTGCGGCTCATGCCTCGCGTCCCAAGCCACGCGCAGCTCGTAAAGCAGCAGGCACGCGACCGGAAGCAGCGGCGTGAGCTTGAGGATCCCCGCCAGGGCAAACACGAGCCCCGCGAGCGCCCAGGTGCGAGCCCGCGTTCCGGTGAGCGCGATCCGCAGCCCGAGCATCAACAGATACAGCTTGAAGATCTCCACCTGGCCGCGCTGCAGGCAGTTGAACGCGGGAAGCAGCGCAGTCGAAATGGCGGCCCCGGTCATGCAGACCATCAGTCGCGGCGTTGCGTCTCCCAGCAACTTCGGCGACCGCGCGATCACATGGTCGAGGATCCGCCGCAGCTCGAAGTAGCAGCCAAACAGCATCGCCACGCTGAGCACGAACCAGACGGCGACCTGCCCCATCGGCGGCAGCGCGTGCAGGGGGGCGACCAGAATCGCGAACATCGGAGGATACAGGTAGCGCCAGCCGCGCGGATTGCTGACCTGGTACGGGTCGCGGCCGTCGAAGAACGCCGCCCCCGCCTCGGTGTAGACGGTAAAGTCGGTCCGGTGCTCGTTGATGCGGGCGTGGTTGACCATCCCCCGCGGGACGACGTCGAGCCAGCCCCAGATAGCAAAAGCGACGAGCAGCCCCAAATAAATCCAGCGATAGCGGAGCACTTCGTCCGCAGCGCGAAATCGCGGCATGGTCACGGAGATCCTCGGTCAGTCGTGCATCGGCTCCGACGGGGCCGTCGTCGTCTGCGTCACAAGATCGTGCGCGAGCTCCAGATCGGCTCGCGCCACTGGATGATCGGATGCGGGGTTGGCGATCCATTCGGCCCGCACGGTCCGCAAGCCGCGCGTGATGATCCAATCGATGGGGTTCTTCTTGACCGTCGGACCGGGAATGTCGGCGAGCGCGTTGTGCACGCCGGGCGTCTTGAGCAACCGCACCAACTCGGGGTGCGTGGCGAATTCGTTGAGGTCGCCCAGGAGGATGGCCGGTTCGCTCAACGAGAGGAACAGGTCGAACGACGTCCGCAGCTGGATATTGTGCGTGTCCTGCTCTTCGTCCTTGTCGATGTGCACGGTGAGCACGTGCACCGTTCGCCCCCAGTGCTCGAAATTCGTCAACAAGGCGGCCCGGAACCGCTGCCGGCTGGGAGTGGGAAGCGGGATGCGGACGTAGTCCGCAAGCGGCAGCCGCGTCAGAAGCGCGTTGCCGTAGTGGTTGTGCCACCAGCGGCGTTCCGCGGGAACGAAGATCCAGCCCATGTTGAGCCGCGCGGCGACGTCGGAAACCTGCGGGCCGCCGACCCCGAACAGCGGGTTGCGCACTTCCTGGAGTGCGGCGATGTCGAGGTCCTTCAGAGCCTCGGCAGTCCGTCCCAGATCGCGAATGCCGTCGCGCCCCACGCCCGCGTGCGTGTTGAAGGTCGCGACGCGCAGCGGGACCGAAGATCCGAGCGGAGCCAAGCGCTCGGTCTCGTGCAAGACCAGCGGCTCGACCGGGTCGGCGGGACGTTGCATCGCCCCGTCGCCGACCACGCCGATCGCGATGGCGACCAGCGCGCCGACAACGAGCAATCTACGGTTTGTGAGCCGGGCCAACGTCGATTGCGGCGCGGCCATTGTCGGCGGATTCGTCATCGTGGCGTTCCTTCCTCGGTCTCGTGATAGCCAACCGGCGTCAGCGCCCACTTGGGCAGCGGGCCCGGCTCGCCGAGACTGACTTCGTCGTCATAGGGCATCATCGGACCGGGCCGGCGGTGCATCGCCTGCAAGGGCGAGATTCTCAGGTCGTGGACCGCCATCCGCTTGAGGCCCGGTCGAAACTTCAGGCGATAGAGGGTGAGCTTTCCGTCGTGCGGAACGCCCCGGTCCGCCGTCGGGCTTTGATCGAGCTTCTCGACCTTCCCCCACTGCGCGAGATGCTCCTGCTCGAACGACAGGCTGACCAGCAAAATCTCCGGGGCGTGAATTTCGGCTGCGTTCAAAAACGTCAAGTCGTGCAGCAACGTGGCCGACTCGCGCTGATAAAACAGTCCCAGCATCCCATGAAAGGGATGCGTTCCCATGTCGACAAACACGGGCAACTGTTCCCGGTCGGCCCGCGCCCGCACGGCTTTCAGGAAGGCGACGTCGTCCCGATAACGGTCGAGATACTGCGCGCTATAAAGGTGTCCGCCGCAGTAAGCCACGAGCAACAAGGCAAAGACGATCGCCGCGCCCCGTCGGGCGTTCGCGTCGAGCGTCCCCCACGTCGCGAGATAGGCGACGACCGGTGCCGCAACCATCAACGCATACGGGAACCACGACGGTCCCGGAATCTTCGCATGGAAGATCCAGATGGCGACGACCGCCGGCAGGCCGACGGTCAACAGGCTGAGACTCGGGCGGGTCAGCAGTCGCGGCAGCGATGGCACGACCTCGCGCAGCTTCACCGCTCCGAGAATTCCGAAGATTGCCCAGGGCGACAACGCGTGCAGCAGATAGTGGTGATGCTTGCCGCCGGGGATCGAAAAGACGATCGGCACGACAAACGCCCAGCACCACAGGAACCGCTCGGGCGAGGCCGGCTCGTTCCAGCAGCGTTTCCACGTCGCCCACAGCCCGAACGGCACGAGCAGCGTCCAGGGGGCGCACATCCAGAGCAGGTTCACCGGGTAATACCAGAGCGGCGCGTTCGTGACGGTGTAGTTGCCGCTGACTCGCCCCCCCAAATCGAAGAACCACAGGTCGGTCACATCGGGATAGCGAGCGAGGATGGCAATCGGCCACGCGAACATCACGACCGTGTAGGCGAGGCTCCCCCACACCCAGACGTATTTGACGACCCGGCGAAAGTCGCGCGTCCCCAGCAAGAAGACGGCGACCGGCGCCCCCGCCATTACGGCCCCAAACAACAGCCCCTTGACCAGGTTCGTCGCTCCCAAGGCCACGAAGAAAGCCAGCAGCCACCACGAGCGCCCGCCGAACAGCACGCGGAGCACACCCAGCCGCGGCTGCGGCGTCGCCGTCTTGCTCGTCCAAACCTCGTTCGCAAGTGCGAACTCGTTTTTGACGAAAAGTGCCATCACGGCCGCCATCACGCCGCAGAGATAAATCTCGTCCTCCGAGCTCCATGAGTAGCGTGTGAACTCCAGCGTCGTCGCCATCGCCAGGCCCGAAAGGACTCCGATGCCACGCCCGAACCAAAGCGCGGCCATCCACGCGACCGCCAGCACCGCTCCGATCGAGACGAGCGTGGGGCCGATTCGCACGATCGCCTCGCTGTCGCAGCGCCCGAAGAGCGAGGCGATCGCCACCGTGCACCACTGGGGCAGCGGCGGATTCTCGAGCCAGGGGGCCGGTGGCATCGTCCCCTCGACGGTCCCAGGGTGCTTGGCATCGATCTTGGGCACGACAAAATCGTGATCGGCCAGCATCGATCGGGCCGTCTGTGGCAGCACCGCCTCGTGCAGCGAGAGGGGACGGCCGCTGACGACGGCAATCCCGAACACGACCGCGGAGTAGGCGACCAACAGGCACAGATCAACCCGGGTCAAACGTCCGCGAGCGCAGAGCGATGGCCGATCCGAAGACGCCTCGGCGCAAGCACCACGACCTTCGGTGTCTGGTCCTTGCATCGGATCGCCTCCCCTGGTCGCTCGATCAAGACGGATCGCGGGCGGCTGGGCCGCAGCTCAGCATCGCGCCGCGAAATCGAGCGGACCGCTCCTTGGTCTTCGACGGCAGTGAAATCCAATCGCTCAGTCGGCACGCGGCCGTGTGAGCCGGCCGACTCGTCGGGTCGGGAAAAGTAGGCCAATTCGGCCTTTCGGTCAACCGCAACTCGATTGATGTGCTCTACAAACGCAGCGCAGCGGGGACCTGCCCGCGGCCGGCGAGCGTTTCGTCGCGACGGCCGATGATCATGATTTCGGTCGGCTCGGAACTCTTGTTTCGATCGCAGCAAATCGTCGCGACCAGCTTCCAGGGGAAGCACAGGCGAACAGCAGCGCCCCCTTTCACCCACATGCAGAAATAGCCGCCGTTGCCCCACGCGTCGGGATCCTGCGCGCCCAATGGGAGCTTCCGCACGTTCTGCGCGAAGTGCAGCAGGAACAAATGATGGGCCGGCCCGAGACTCACCAGGTCCTCGCCGACAGGAATCTTGTCCTTGAGGGCCAGCACCGCCTCTCGAGCATCCTCGCTCGATTGCTGGCGGATATTGACCACGACCGAGGCCTCGCTCAGCCCCAAGAAACAGGCCACCAAAGTGAACGTCACCGTAAGCCCCGCCGACGTCATTCGAGGCGAATACCGCCAGACGACCGCCGCGCCGGCTGCGCATAAAAGCAGATAGACGGCCGCGATCGCCGTCGGCTGCGCGAAGTCCGATCGCGGATCGAGCCAAGAGATGCCGGCAATTGCCACGCCGACCGCGACCATCGCGCACGCCAGGAGACGCTGATACCAGCAGACGAAAGATGCCCAGCCCCCCAGGTCCTGCACGTTGACGAATCCTTCCACCACGATCCCGACCAGGCACGCCACGCAGGGAAACAGCGGCATGTAGTAGCGCAAACTCGCCAACGGCGCGAGCCAGACCGACGGAAACGTCACGGCCAGGCAGATCGCCAGGTAAAGGGCGTCGTCGCGGTATGGGCGCAGTCGCTCGCGGACGTGACGGCTCGCAAGCAGCACGAACCAGACCGACCAGGGGAGGAGCGAGCCCCCCAGCAACTCCACCGGATACGCGATCATGTGCAAGGCGACGGTCTTTACCGACAACTCAGAAAACCGCGGCCCGACGTCGTGGAAATAGAGCTTGATCGAATCGGACAGCCCCATCCGCAGCGTGTAGGGCACTTGCCAGACCCCTAGGACGGCCAGCCCCGTCAGAATTCCGCACAAATGGGACAGCGAAAAGAGCTGGCGGCGGCGGCCCGTCACCAGGCAATAGATCGTCACTGATCCGACGAAGTAAAACGGCGCCTGCGGCCCTTTGGTCAGCGTCGCCAGAGCCGCCAGCACGTAGCCCAGGCACCAGCCGGCATACGGCGAGCGCTGCCTGTTCTCACACCATTTCCAGACGAAGAGCGACCCCGACAAAAAGAGCATGAAGAGGGCGTCGGTTTCGCCCAGTCGGCCCAGTTCGAGCACCTGCCCCAGACTTGCCAGCGCGAGCCCGCAGGTGAACGCACCGAATCGGGAGAGAAAACTCCGCGCGTAGCCGTAGGTCATAGTCACGGCCACCAGAACCGCGATCACGCTGGGGATTCGCAGGGCCGCCGCGTCAACTTCGCCGTGCAGCATGCCGACCAGCGCGATCAGCCAGTTCTGCAAAGGTGGACGAAAAAAGACGGGTTCGCCCTGAATCCGCGGGACGATCCAATCGCCGTTGTGCCACATCTCCCAGGCGATTCGTCCGCGGCGCGATTCCTCGCCCCGAACGGAGAGATCGGTGACCCGAATTGCAAAAAAGCAGCCGGTCAGCGCCAACAGCAGCCCAAACTGCCACTCGAGCCACCAGGTCCGCGGGCGGGGCGCCGGCTCTGCCTGCTCGCCCGGACTCTCTCGGGCCACCTCGCACGATGAAGCCATCGTTCCCCGCGTCCTGCGCAATCCTCTGTCGCCGAAACGTCCGAGAAGCGGGGCAAATTAGTGCAAATCCGCGATTGCGCGAAGGCGAGAAGACCAATTGACGCATCTGGGAAACAAAGCTAAAGAGTGCCCCGTTTTAGATGGGCAGCTCAAATTCTGAGCTGGAAGTCCGAGCGGAGGACTTCTCTCGGGGATCGCCGTTCTGCGAAATCCCAGGGTCCGCCGTCAAAACGGTTGCGTTTCCACTTCACTCAGCTCAGCGGGTCGATCGCCACGCATGCAACCCTCTTCCGACATCCTCAGGCTTCCTCGCCGCGCCCCCGATCACGATCTGACACTCATCATCCCGGGCTACAACGAAGAGAAGCGCTTGCCGCGGACCCTCCACGCGGTCCGGGACTATCTCGACAGCTGGGGCGTCGACTACCGGGTGATCGTGGCCGACGATGGCAGTCGCGACGGCACCGCCGCCGTGGCCGACGGCTTTGGCCCGCGGTTCAGCGTGATTTCGTTGCCGGTCAACCGCGGCAAGGGGGCGGCCGTTCGGGCAGGTATGCAAAGCGCGAGCGGGCGCGTGGCCGCTTTTACCGACGCCGACCTCCCCTATTCTCTCGACAGCCTGCGACACGGTTACGAGTTGATTCGCGGCGGCGAGTGCGAGGTCGCTTTCGGAGCTCGCGATTACTCAGGATCGCAGGAACTCGTCAAACGCCGTACGCTGCGGCGGGCTGCGTCGAGCGTGTTCCGGCAGATCGTCCGAGTCCTGATCTCGCGCGACGTCACCGATACTCAGGCGGGCCTCAAGCTGTTCAGCGCCGACGCCAGCCGCGAGATCTTCTCCCGCGCGGCCATCGACGGTTTCGCGTTCGACGCCGAGGTTGTCTTCCTGACCCACCACTTGAACTTCAGCTATCGGCGAATCCCCGTCGTTCTGATCAACGAAGAGTCCTCGAGTCTCTCGGTCTGGCGGCATACGCTCCCCATGCTCCGCGAGGTCGTACAGATTCGCTTGCGGGCGCTGCGGGGAGAGTACGAGGCGCCGACGGTCGCAATCCCGAGCCGCGCGGACGAGGCGTTCAAACGCAGGGCAGCGTAATTGCGTCGCCCAATCTCCAGAGTCGACTTCGAGGTCCAGTCTTGGCGCGCGACCTGAAATTGTTCACGACGGGCTCTTCGGGCAGTCGTGCCCGGTGGTGGGAAGCGGCCGCCTGGATCGCGTGGGCAGCCGTCTTCGCGACGATCAGCATCCTGATCCTTGCCGGAAGCGAGCACAGCGTCGTCTCGGCTTATCGCGACGCGAGCCGACAATGGTTCGCCGCCGGCGACATTTACACGGACACCGGACACGGGTTTTTGTATTTGCCCGTTGCCGCCATTTTGTTCGCTCCTTTTGCCTGGCTGCCGCCGGCCGCTGGCGAGATCGCCTGGCGACTGCTGGCCGTCGGTGGATTCGCCTTCGGCGTCCGCCGGCTTGGCAAGATCGCTGAGGGGGGCAATTCGCCGGGGACCTTTGCCATCCTGACGCTGGCGTCGCTCCCGCCGGCCCTGGCCTGCGCGCGAAACGGGCAATCGACCCTCGTCATGGCCGGGTTGATGATGCTTGCCTGCGTCGACCTCGCCCAGAGACGCCTGGGCTGGGCCGCGTTCTGGGCGACCTTCGCGGTCGCCTTCAAGCCGCTGGCGATCGTCCTGTTGCTCTTGTCCCCCTTTCTGGATCGGCGGCTCGTCTGGCGGGTCGCCCTGGGAGTGGTCGGCGTCTTGTGCGTTCCGTTCCTCGCGCAGAGTTCCCACTACGTGATCGATCAATATGCGAAATGCGCCCAGATGTTCCGCGCGTCGTCGTATTGCGGAATGATCGAGCCGTGGGCCCAGCCCTTCTGCGTGCTCAGCCTGCTCGGGGTGACCATCCCCGAATCGACACAAACCGTGATCCGCGTCGTCGCGGCCGGCGGAGCGATCGCGCTGTGCGTGGTCGCGCGGTTACGCTGCGGAGCGGCGCGCTCGGCCGAATATCTGCTCGCGATCTCCTCGCTCTACATCCTGCTGTTTAATCCGCGCACCGAAAACAACACCTACGCCATGCTGGGGCCGGTGATCGGAATCTCGCTGTTGGCGGCGCTCGCGCACGGACGAGCCCGCCGAGCCGAGGTCGTTTTTCTGTCGAGCTTGTTGGCCCTGCTGGCCGTTGGGGACTCGCTCGTGCGGCTCTTTGCGCCGGAGGGAGAGCACATCTGGATGACCCCGTCGATCGCCCTCCTGTTCGGTCTCTACCTGATGCACCGGCTTTTTTTCCGCGAGGGCAAACCGTCAAATCCGCCCGCGCCGGAAGAGAGTCGGCCCAACGACGCCCTCCGCCGCCCGCATCTGCTCGCGCACGGACCGGTCGCAGGAGCACGATCGATCCTGTGAACACGACCTTCGACCGCTACTTGATCGTCCGCTATCTGCAGATCTTTGTGATCCTGTACGTGAGCATGTTCGGCCTGTTCGTCGTCATCGACGGCTTTTCGAACCTCGACGAGTTCCAGGATCACGCGAAGGGGGCCATCGATCTGCTCGTGCTGATGGGGACGTACTACGCCAATCAATCGACCCTGTTTCTCGACATGTGCGGCCCGATTCTGACGGTCGTCGACGCGATGGTCGTTGTCGCGCTGCTCATGAGGCAATCGGAGCTGCACCCGATTCTGGCCGCCGGAATCCCCGCGTGGCGGCTGTTGGTTCCCATTACGCTGAGCACGGCCTTGGTGAACGGCCTGATGTGCGTCAACCAGGAGTTGATCATCCCACGGCTCGCGGGCGTCCTCGCGCCCGGCCGGGACGACCTCTTCAAGGGGGTCATCCAAATCGAGCCGCTCACCGATCCCTCGACTGGCATCTACATCGATGGCCAGGAGCTTTCCCTCAATCCGCAGTTGATCAAGAATGCGGAATTCGTTCTTCCCTCTCCCGCGATTGCCCAGGCACCCACCAGCATCAAGGCACTCGAAGCGCGTTATATCCGCGCCACGGACAACCATGAGGCGGGGTGGCTTTTGAAAAACGTCGACCGGCCGTTCGAAAAGCTCGCCCTTTCGCCCGGCGGCAGCCAGCGGGTCCACTCCGTCGAAGGCCAGCCGAAGGACCTCTTTATCGTCAGCGACTTGCCGTTCGACCAGCTGTTCAATCGGCTGCAAAGCGCAAAGCTGCTTTCGACCGCGGAGCTGATCCACCGCATCCGCAGCCCAGCCTTCGGTCAATCGACCGCCCGGCTATCGCAAACGCTTCACGCCCGCCTGGTGCGGCCCCTAGCCAACCTGTTCGCGATGCTCGTTTCGATCCCGCTGATCCTGCGGAAAGAGAGCCGCGGGTTGATCGCCAACATGGCGATTGCTTCCGGCGTTTTGGGCAGCCTGCTGGGAATTTCCGAAGGAGTGGCGTTCTGCGGACAATCGGGGATGATGTGGCCTGAACTGTCGGCCTGGTGCCCGGTCATCTACACGGGAATGCTCTTCGCGTGGCTCACGCCTTACATGCAGACGTGAGCCGACTCAGGCGGCCTTGAGCGTGCGGGCGTGGCGGGCCGACTCGATCCAGCCGGTCACGACGTCGAGGTCGGGTTGATGGCCGCCGCCGCGAATGGCGCGCTGCCCCTCCGAGGTGGAGACGAACAAGTCGACGCGGTCGAGCAGTTCCAGCGCCTCGCACTTCGCCAGTTCCTCCGGCTCTGTGATCCCGCAAGCCACCAGGATCTTCACGTCGAGAGCCCGAAGATTCGGAACGCGGCACGCCAAGCGGGCTTCGACCTGCCACTCGCGGACGGTGTCCGCCTTGATATGCCCCAGCTTCAGCCGCAGGGCGACGTCCTCGGGACTGCGTGCGAGCAGCTGAGCGACCGTGCGGATGCCGATCGCCGTCAGCTTTTGTGCGGTCCGATTGCCGATCGACGGCGCGTCGGTCAAGGGGGACGATGGATCGAGATGGAATTTCGCCAATTTCGGAACGGGCTTCGAGACGCGCGGGGCCGACGACCCGTCGGCACTAGAGACAAAAGCGGCCTTCCTGGTCGAGCTGGCCCCCGACCTGGCTCCCGACGCCGTCTCTGTCGCCTTCGGCTGCATTTCGATCGAGACGACCGGAGCCGACGCAGCGCTCATCGGCCGCAGATATGTTCCGGTGCCATGCCTGGTCCCCACCAGGCGCGGCTTGATTGAATCGAGCGTCGCCAGCGTGGTGCCCAGCACGTCTTCCGCGTGCAGCTTGCGAACCGTTTTTTCGTCCTCGGGCAAGGCGGTCGTGACTTTGCCTGTTTTCCGAAATTCCTTGAACGCGGCTTTGACGATTCGGCGTTGGCGGGCCGCCGCGCGACTGCGCTTCCAGCGCATCGAGGGAATGCGGAACCAGGCTCGCAGTCCGGCAAACGCGATGCCGCTTCTCGGAGCCGGCACGCCGGCCGCGTCGATGGCGCGATCGAAGATCCGCGCGATGCCAACCACAGCGTGACCGAGGCACTCGGCCAGGCTGACTCGCAGCTCGTCGTCGAGCCCCGCCGCCGGATTTCGCCAGCCTTTTTGAATGTTGTAGTGGTCGATGACGACGTCGTAGTGCTCGTGCGACAGCCGAGCCCCGGTCTTCACCATCTCGGCGAGCCACCGCGGCCCGTTGGAGACTTTGACGTCGGGATACCCGCCCAGGTCGCGCTCGAGAATCGCGGTCAGCAAGTCGTACGAGCGAAACACGCTGCGGTCGCACGCCCGGTGGACGATGCCGGCCTCTTCGGTCTGGGCCGTGTGCAGCGGCATCAGCGGGTCACAGTAGTAGTGGCTCAGAGCACCGGCCGCGAAGGCCGCCTTGCCCCACTGCTTCTTTTGCAGCGCCTCGACGGTGTGCCGGTACCAGGTCTCAGCCAACTCGACTGCGCCCCCCCAGCACTTCTCGCGGACGTGGACGACGTGGTTGCGGAAGTCTTTGAACTGGTCGTCGGGGGCCGTCGCGCCGGCCAGCAGCGACTCGCCCTGCTTGAGGAACATGCGGCGCCACGCGTCGGCGTCGTCGCGGCGAAGATGACGCAGAGCGTCCAGAACCAGCTTGTGATGCGTGCTCGTAGAGCGATGCGAGAACAAGACGTTCTGGAGCAATGACATCCGTGTCCTCCTGGCGAGCGATCGCCAGCCTCGCGAACCGACATCCGTGCGGTCGTCTCCCACTTATTCGGCCAAAGCGATGAACGGATCTCACTTTCGACCGCCGCTGCGGCATAACCCGACCGCGCGTTCGAGTCGGCGACGAGCAGAGTGGCCGCGGCCCGCGGCGTCGGATAACTTAGAGAGACCGCCGGAACCCTGCCGCTTTCGTCCCGCCTTTCTGTGGAGATTTCGCGTGTTCTGCCGATTTGGGCTGATGTTTGCGATCTCGGCCGCGGCCATTCTCTCGCCCGCGACTGGAGGGAACGCGCGGGCCGACGCGGTCGATCGGCTGAAGCCCGAATACTTGAAGTCGCTGCACGCTGCGATCGAAGGGCTCAAGCAGGATCGTCAGACCGTCGTGTTGCCCAGCCAATTCACCGACTACCGCGGCGCGATGCACGTGCACTCGGGACTCTCGCACGACAGCCGCAGCCCACTCTCGGAAGTCGTCGCCGGCGCGAAGAAGGCCGGCCTGCGATTCGTGATGTTCACCGAGCACCCAGTGCCCGGCCACGATTATTTCAAGGAGGGGCATCGCGGCTTGGTCGACGGCGTCCTCCTGATCCCGGGCGCGGAACTGACGGGGCTGCTCGCCTTCCCCGAGGCCAGCGTGCCCGAGGGCTCCACCGAACCCCAGGCGGAAGTCGATGCCATTTTGAAAACGCACGGCCAGGTATTTCTCTGCCACCTCGAAGAGCGAATGGATTGGGACTTGAAAGGACTCACCGGTAGCGAGATCTACAATCTGCACGCCGACTTCAAGGATGAAACGCGGCTGATCAAATCGATGCTCAGCCTCACGGGCCTGTTCAGCCTGCTGTCGGCCAGCCGCGACTACCCACAGGAAACGATGGCCAGCCTGATGGATTATCCGGCCGATTATCTGCGTCGCTACGATCAACTCTGCGAGAAGTCGCGCCTCACCGGAATTGCCGCCAACGACGCCCACCACAACAACGCGATCAAGGGAATCATCCTGGACGACGGAAAGCTGCAGCTCGTCGACGCGCTCGGGACGAAATTGGTGAGGATCGATCCGAACACGCTGCCCGCGCTCAAGCCGCTCCTGGCCGGCCTGCATCCGGGCGAGACAAAAGTGCTGCTCGATCTGGACCCGTACGAGCGGAGCTTTCGCCATGTCGCAACGCACGTCTTCCTGCCCGAATTGACCGAGCGCGCCCTTCGCGACGGCTTGATCGCGGGCCGCGCCTACGTGTCGTTCGAATGGATCGCCGACCCCACCGGATTCAACTTTCAGGCCCTTCGCGGCAACACCGTTTATGAGATGGGGAGCGAAGTCCCCTTCACCGACCCAATCACCTTTCGCTCCGTTTCGCCGCTCCCCGCGCGGTTTCGCTTGATTCGCAACGGCAAAGAGGTTCACACCGCGATCGGCCGCTCGTACGAACATGCGATCGATTCGCCGGGCAACTACCGGTTGGAAGTCTGGGTCAACCTGGCTGACACGCCCGAGGTCTGGATTCTTTCCAATCCGATTTACGTCCGCGGCTGACGCCTGGTCCTGCGAGGTTTTGGCATGTCGCACGATGCGATCTCAACGCCTGCTTGCCGCAGCGATTGGAGGTTGACGATCGGCGCGCTTCGACTGGCCTGGGTCGTCGCCCTGGTCGCCTCGCTTCTTGAACTTCCTTGCCGGGCTCAATCGCCCCACGCGGCTGCGGCCGAGTTCTTCGAGAAGCGCGTGCGGCCGATCCTCGTCGAAAAATGCCACCGCTGCCATGGCCCCGCGCTGCAAAAAGGGGGACTGCGGCTCGACTCCCGCGAAAGCCTGCTCAAAGGGGGCGAAAGCGGCCCGGTCGTCGATCCGGTTCATCCCGAGAAAAGCGAGCTCGTTCGAGCCATCAACTACGAGGCCGACGGCTTTCAAATGCCGCCGACCGGCAAGCTCGACGCCGAATCGATTTCCGCTCTGAGCGAATGGATCCGCCAGGGCGCCCCGTGGCCAGATCATGCTGCGAGCGCCGGGCCGTCTCAGCCGACCACGAAGATGGACTTCGCGCAACGCGCGCGCCACTGGTCGTTCCAGCCCCTGCACTCCACCATCCCTCCATCGACCGCCGAGTCGAATTGGCCGCGGAATCCGGTCGACGCCTTTTTGGCCGCTCGGCTCGAGGCCGCCGGCTGCCCCCACGCGACCGAGGCCGACCGCCGAACTCTGTTGCGGCGAATCACGTTCGACCTGACCGGTTTGCCGCCCACCCCTCAACAGGTCAACGCGTTTCTCGCGGATCAATCGCCACTGGCTTTCGAGAACGCGGTCGATCGCCTGCTGGCTTCGCCGCATTATGGCGTTCGTTGGGGACGACATTGGCTCGATCTCGTGCGTTACGCCGAGACATACGGCCACGAGTTCGATTACCCGATTGCCGAAGCGTGGCGCTATCGCGATTACGTCGTGCGCGCCTTCAACGACGACCTTCCCTACGACCAGTTCGTCACGGAGCAGATCGCCGGCGACCTCCTTTCCGATCCCCGCCGGAATCCGCGCGGCCGCACCAACGAGTCGATGATTGGCACGGCCTTCTGGTGGTTCGGCCAGGCCAAGCATTCGCCCGTCGATCTGCGTGCGGAGGAGTGCGACCGGCTCGACAATCAAATCGACGTGTTGGGCAAGGCGTTCCTCGGCTTGAGCATCGCCTGCGCGCGCTGCCACGACCATAAGTTCGATCCCATCCGGGCGCAGGACTATTACGCGCTGACGGGCTTTGTGCGCAGCTCCCGGCAGCAAATGGCCTTTCTCGCCGATCCCAAACCCGTTGCTGACTTTGTCAGCTGGCGGCAAGCGTG
The DNA here is from genome assembly GCA_035623955.1 of Planctomycetaceae bacterium. Classification (GTDB taxonomy): domain Bacteria; phylum Planctomycetota; class Planctomycetia; order Planctomycetales; family Planctomycetaceae; genus DASPSM01. Next base: position 5,786 of record DASPSM010000321.1, on the reverse strand, counting down.
CGCGCCGCGCTGCGTCGAGCTCTTCGCCGGGATCCTGGATCCGACAGCCTGGCGCGAGGGCTCCGCGGACGACGCGATCCTGCGTCCGTGGCTTGAGCTGAAAGCGATTGCCGCCGGCCCCGCCTTCGTCGCCCGCCGAAAAAAGCTGGCTGACGAGGCCAATCGACAGCGGAGTCTCGCGAAGCTTCGAGAGAGCAAGAGCACGCTGTTCGAGGACTTTTCGTCGTCATCGTTTGCCCGCTGGCGGGTATCGGGAACCGCGTTTGGGAGCCGGCCGTCGCGCGCCGGCGATTTTGTGCTCGGCACGAGAGCGGAGCGTCCGATCCTCGAATTTGCGGAGCCGGGCGCCGCACACAGCGGTCTCATCTCGCCCAGACTGCGGGGCGCGCTTCGCTCCGGGACGTTCACGATCGAAAAACCGTTCATCCATTTTCGAGCGGCCCGCCGCCACGGCGACGGTGCCGTGCGTCCGTACAAGTCGGGACAGCTCAACGTGATTGTCGACGGCTTTCAGATCATCCGCGACCCGCTCTGGGGACAGCTGTCGCTGAACGTTGAAGACGACGGGCCGGCCGCCTGGTACACGCAAAACGTTTCCAAATTGATCGGGAACCGCGCCTATCTCGAAGTCCTCGACGAGGACGATGGCTGGATCTCTGTCGATGCGATCCGATTCTCTAATGATCCGAGTCCGCCTGTCGATCGGCCCAACGAACTGGTCTGTGCCGTGCTCGACGACGCCTCGATCGATAGCCCGGCCAAGCTCGAGCAGGCGTATACGAAGCTCTTCGAGGAAACCGTTGCTCTTTGGAAGTCCGGCAATCTGGCAAACGACCCGTTCGCGAAATCCCGTGTTGCGATTCTCAACTCTTTGTGTTCGCACACCGCGACACCGGGCCGCTCCCAACAATCGGAAGCCCTCGCTCGATTCCTCGAGCAAGACCGCCGACGGGAAGAACAGCTCGAGCGCTCCCCGCGCGTGCTGGCCCTGGCCGATGGTTCGGCCGAGAACGATTGCCTTCTCGTTCGCGGAAATCCCAGGAAGCCCGGCGACGAGATCGCACGGCGGTTTCTGGAAGTCTTTCACAGCGTGCCGATTCCTGAATCGGAGCCGGGGAGCGGCCGGCTCGAATTGGCGCACTCCATAACCGGCTCGGCTTCTGCGCTCCTGGCCCGCGTGATCGTCAATCGGCTCTGGCATCACCATTTCGGACGAGGGCTCGTCGCCTCGACCGACGATTTCGGCAAGATGGGGGAGCCCCCCTCACACCCCGAGTTGCTCGATTATCTTGCCGGCGAGCTCATGCGCAGCGGATGGTCGATCAAGCACGTGCAGCGGCTCCTCGTGACCTCCGCCGCCTATCGGATGTCGAGCCGCGAGCCGAACGAGCGATCGCGAGCCGTTGATCCCGAGAACCGCCTGGTGCATCGTGCGAACGCCCGCCGGCTGGAAGCTGAAGCCATTCGCGACTCGATTCTCGCCGTCTCGGGACGGCTCGACGAGCGGCTCGAAGGTCCCAGCGTCCGCGTCCACCTCGATGATTTCATGACGGGTCGCGGCCGGCCGCCGGTTTCCGGCCCCCTCGACGGAGCCGGTCGCCGCAGCATCTATCTCGAAGTCCGCCGCAACTTTTTGAATCCGATGTTTCTGGCCTTCGATTTCCCGATTCCCGCCACGGCGGCCGGCCGCCGGGCCCAGTCGAACGTCCCGGCCCAGGCGCTCTCGCTGCTCAATGACCCGTTCGTCGCACAGCAGGCACATGCTTGGGCCAGGCGAATCGTTGCCGAGCGCGGGGCGCAGCCCGATATCGAGGGCCAGTTCGATCGCCTCTACGAAACAGCATTCGCCCGGCTCCCCACGGCCGCAGAGCGAGCGCTCGACAAAGAGTTCCTGCGACAACATCCCAACGGAAAGGGCGCGGCCGAAAGCGAGCAAGCCTGGGCCGCACTCTGCCACGTGCTGTTGAACGTCAAGGAATTTCTGTACGTCAACTAACGCGCCGCCCCGCATCCCGCAAGGCAGACCATCGCGACGTCACCAACTCACCCTGGCGTCGAACCCGAATCGCCAGCGGGCTGGGCCACAAAGCGGTAGCCCGTTCCGCGGATTGACAGAATATGCCGCGGCTCGGCCGGGTTGGTTTCGATGATTCGTCGCAGCCGCAGGACAAAATTGTCGATCGTCCGCACGGTGACGTCGGGATTGTGCTCCCAAACGTCCTCGAGAATGTCGAACCGCGACAAAACCCTCCCCTCGTGCGTGATGAAGTAGCGCAAGAGCTGCATTTCCTGCGTCGTCAGGCTTTGGGTCTTGCCGGCGACCGTCACCTCGAACTTGTCGAAATCGACATGCACCGAGTTGAAGTCGAACGTTGCGTGAGGGGCCGTTGCAACGCTGGTTTTAGCGGCCTGCCCCGTGCGGGCTGCGCGGCTCAAGAGGTTGCGCACGCGGCTTAGGAGCTCCGGCAGCTTAAACGGCTTGGTCATGTACTGATCGGTGCCGGCGTCGAAAGCCAGCGTGCGATCCTCGCTCAGCGAGCGGGCCGACAGCGTCAGAATCGGCACCAGCTCGTCGATCGCCCGGATTGCCTTGCACGTTTCGTAGCCGCTCATCCCGGGAAGCATCAGGTCGAGGATCACCACGTCGAACGGTTTGGTCTCGTCCTTGAAGTGAGTCAAAGCAGTCGGCCCGTCGCCGGCCAGGATGACTTCGTACCCCTCCTGCTCGAAATTGAATTTCAATCCCAAAGCGAGGGGCTCCTCGTCCTCGACGATCAGGATTCGCATAGCTCGGCCCTGCCGGGAAGGCTCACCTCGAAGATGCTTCCCTTTCCATTCTCGCGGTTCTGGACGGTGACCTTGCCTTTGAGCATGTGCACCAGCGTGCGCACGATATACAGGCCCAGCCCGGTCCCTTTCTGCGTCCGCTCCAGTTCGCTCCCGCCGCGGTAGAACATCTTGAAGATCTTTTTGCGCTGGCTGGGGGCGATGCCGTCGCCGTTGTCGCAGATGCGGGTCACGACCTGACCCCGCGTGCCGACGCGAACCTGCACGTCGACGGTCGGCTCGGCGGCCCCGTACTTGATCGCGTTGTCGATCAGGTTCCCGAAAATCATCTCGAGCACCATCGGCCGCGCGTGGATCACGGCCGGCTCGACGTCGAAGGTAAAGACCCGCTCCTCCTCGCGCTTGTGGTGCGCGCTGGCGGACTTGGCACACTGCCGCAAAAGCGGCACGAGCGGCACCTCGACCGGCTCATAGCGGTGTCCGATTGCGTCGAGGCGCCCCACTTCGAGCAGTTGATTGATCAAGCTGTTGAGCCGGGTCAGCTCTCCCTCCATCACGCCGTAAAACTGCTCGCGCTGCGGCCCCTCGATTTCTCGCATTTGCAGCGTCTCGAGATAAAGCCTTAGCGTGGCGATCGGCGATTTGAGCTCGTGCGTGACGCTGTCGACAAAGTTGGCCTGCCGCTGGTTGAGGCGGATCTCCTTGACCGCGATCACCATATAGACGGCGATTCCGCACAAAATGACCGAAAAGCCGACGGTGCCGATCGCCAGCCCGCCCCACTGCTGCTGCCGCGCCAATAGGATGATCCAGAACACCATCAGCAGGATGTTGAGCGAAACGAGCACAACCGAGAGTGTGATCGGCAGGTGCAGCGACCGCTTTTTTCGCAGACGAAATTCCACGCCTCGCGCCTCGTTCGGGACGAAATCCCGCGTGATACCAGTCGAATTTTAGGATAGCAGAGCGAATTTCTCTTGGCGACCTGTCTAGAATCGGCCCGTTCGACGGCGTTGCGACGCGGGCGCTTTTCTGCCAGAGTGCAAATTCTGTCCCCTTCGAAGACGCCTTCGTGATAACGAGTCATGGACTATCTACAGCTCGCGGGAAAGAACATCCTGGTTCTCGGCCTGGCGAACCGGAAGAGCGTTGCCTGGCACGCCGGGTCACTTTTGCGCGAGGCCGGGGCTCGTGTGTTGTGGTCGGTTCGCTCCGACGAGCGCCGGGCAAGCGTGAGTAAGCTGGTCGGCTCTGACGAGTCCCTTTTCGTGTGCGACGTCGAGCGGCAAGCCGAGATCGACCGGCTTCGCGATGACGTTGCCAAAACCGCACCGACGCTGCACGGAATCGTCCACTCGATCGCCTACGCGGATTACTCGTTCGGCCGCCGCCCCTTCCATCAGGTCCCGCGGGCCGCTTTCCTGCAGGCGATCGACATCTCGTGCTACTCGCTCGTCGCGCTGGCCGAGGCATTTCGCGAGCGGCTCGACCCGGCGACCGGCAGTGTCGTCAGCGTTTCGATTTCGACGACAAGAATGGCCGCCGAAAACTACGGATACATGGCTCCCGTCAAGGCGGCCCTCGATTCGACCGTCTGCTTCCTCGCCAAATCATTCTCCGAGTTCTCCCGCGTGCGCTTTAACGCCGTCTGCCCCGGACTGCTCAAGACGTCGGCCTCCGCCGGCATTCCCAACTACGTCGACAGCTATCTGTTCGCCGAACGCGCGACCTTGCGCAAAGAAGCCGTTCGCACCGAAGAAGTGGCCGCGGCGATCGCGTTTCTCTTAAGCCCCCGCTCCTCGGGGATCAATGCGCAGGGGCTGGTGATCGACGCCGGCATGGGAATCAACTATTTCGACCGGCAGATCGTGCAGCCGCCGGAGCGCAAAACGGATTAGACCGGCGCGGCTCTACTCCGAGGCGCCCGACTGCGCGAGGGACGGCTCCTCGAGCGGCGGAGCCGTTCGCAGGCTTGAAACCAAGAGCACGCTGAAGGCCATCACCACCGCGCCGCCCCAATAGGGAAACGTCTGCGCGTACTTGAAGAGGCTCAAGCCCGCGAGCGGCCCGAGGATTCGCGCGACGGCCGCGATTCCCTGCCCCACGCCTAAGATGCCCCCCTGCTCGCTGGCATCGCTCCGTCGGGACAAGAGTGACTGAAGCGAAGGGGTGACAGCCGCGAACCCCAGAACGCAGATCGGGATTACCGAATACAAAATGGGCAGCGACCCCTGGTGCGCCGCCCACGCAACGCCGACCAGGCCGACGGCCATCAGGCAGGTGCCGGCGAGGCTCATGCGGAATTCACCCACTCGAGGGACCAACCGCCGCACGATGGCTCCCTGACTGATTGTCAGGATCGCGCCGATATAGGCGAAGACGTAAAAGTTCGACCGGTCCGGTAATCCGAGAGCCTTGGTCAGCAGCGCGAGCGTCGTCTCGAACTGCGCGAAGGCAAACGTCGTAAAGAACATCGACGTCAGGATCATCGCGATCGAGGGGCGCTCGATCGCTGCCTTCAAGTTCGACAGCAAAAACCAGCCGCCGCGCGACGGCGTCGAATCGGCCCGAAGCGACTCGGGCAAGAGCACGATCGCCCACAAGAGCGCGATCCCGGAAAGCCCCGACGCGACGTAGCCCGCCGCCGGACTGGGAGGAGCGGTCGCATCGCTCGAGACGCAGGCTGCGCCGATCAACGGGCCGAATGTGAAGCCGATGCCGAAGGCGGCTCCGATGAGCGCCATCCCGCGGGCACGCTCCTGCGGACTCGTTTTGTCGGCAATGTAAGCCTGGGCCGTCGAGATCGTCGCCCCGGCGATTCCCGCGCCGATCCGCGCGATGAAGAGCCACGTCAGCGGGGCGAGGCCGAGCATTCTGGAGCTCGCCTCGAGCGACGAGGCAAACCCAAAAACTGCGTAGGACGCCGTCGAGCCCGCCAGCCCCAAAATCAAAATCGGCCGCCGGCCGACGTGGTCCGAAACGCGCCCCCAGATCGGCGA
>DASPSM010000318.1:0-2896 GCA_035623955.1 Planctomycetaceae bacterium | reverse complement strand
GGCGTGCGGCCCAGCGAGACCAGATGTTTCAGCTCGTTGGCCACCGCGCGGGTAACGGCCTCGGAGACTTGTGGAGAGAGCTTGATGACCAGCCCGCGATCGGTGTAGTCGAAGCCGGCGGCCAGGACGTCTTCCAGCGCGGGGTCGATCGTGACGACGTGCAACACGCGGTTCTTGTCGCGCAGCCGCTGGCAGATTGTCCGCGCCAGCGAATGGCGGACGTATTCGGTGAGGATGCCCAGGTCCTTGGTCTTGTCGCCGTATTGGCCGAGCGTTTCCAGGATGGTTTCGAGGTCGCGAATGGGAACCTGCTCGCGGAGCAGGTTGTTGAGGACGGTGTGGACCTGCGGCACCTTGAGGAGATCGGGAATCAGCTCTTCGATCGCCTTGGGGGCGGTCTGCTTCAGATTGTCGAGGAGCTGATGGACCTGTTGGCGGGTCAAGAGCTCGTGGCTGTGCATCCGCACGACTTCTGTCAGGTGCGTGATCACGACCGCCGAGGGCTCGACGACGTTATAGCCCAGCAGCTCGGCCCGCTCCTTCTGCGATTGCTCGATCCATTTGGCCGGGCGGCCGAATGCCGGCTCCTTGGTGGCGATGCCGGGGATCTCGCCGCTCGTTGCGCCTGTGTCGATGGCCAAGAGCGCGTCGCTATAAACTTCGCCCCACGCGATGGGAACGTCGCGGACCTTGATTTGATACTGCCGCTGGTCGAGGCGGATGTTATCGCGGATGCGCACCTTGGGCAGAATAATGCCCAGCTCCTGAGCGATCCGGTGGCGGACGCGCGTGACGCGTTCCAGCAAGTCGCCGCCGGAGGCCGGATCGGCCAGCCGGATCAGCCCCACGCCCAGCTCCAGCTCGAGCGGGTCGACGACCAGATTGTCTTCGGGCCGCGGCTCGGGGCGCTTCTGCGTTTTTTGCGTTTCTTCCTGCTTCTTTTGGATCGCCGCGGTCTTTTGACCGCGATTGAGGACCACCGCCAGCACGCCGCAGGCGCTGCTCATGCTCAACAGAGGCAGCACGGGCAGTCCGCTGAAGGCCATGGCGAACAGGAAGATCGATGCCAGCCCCAGCGCCTGCGGGTAGCGCAGCATTTGCGACACGATTTCGTTCGGCAGGTTGCTGTTGGTTGACGTGCGGGTCACGATCAGGCCGGCCGCCAGCGAAATCAGGAAGGCGGGCACCTGGCTGACCAGGCCGTCGCCGATGGTCAGCGTGGTGTAGACCTCCATGGCGCGGCTCAAGGTCATGCCGTGCTTGAACACGCCGATCCCGAAGCCGGCCAGGATGTTGACCAGCGTAATCACAATGCCGGCGATGGCGTCGCCGCGGACGAACTTGCTGGCACCGTCCATCGCGCCGTAGAAGTCGGCTTGCTCGGTGACTTCGGCCCGCCTTTTGCGCGCCACATCCTGCGTGATGAGGCCCGCGTTGAGATCCGCATCGATGGCCATCTGCTTGCCGGGCATGCCGTCCAAGGCGAAGCGGGCCGCGACTTCGCTGATGCGCGTGGCTCCCTTGGTGATCACCAGGAATTGGATGGCAACCAGAATCGCGAAGATCGTGACCCCGATAAACAGCTGCCCGCCGGCGACGAACTCGCCAAAGGCTTGGATCACGTGGCCGGCGGCCGCCGTGCCGTCTTCGGCCCCGCGCGTGAGAATCAGCCGCACCGAGGCGACGTTCAGCACCAGGCGGGCCAACGTCGTGCCCAGAAGGATCGAGGGGAAGACGCTGAAGTCGAGCGGCCGTCCGACGTAAATCGTCGTCAGCAAGATCACGACCGCGAGCGTGATATTGCACGAGAGCAACAAGTCCATGAGGACCGGCGGCAGCGGCGCAACGAGCACCAGCACCGATGCCACGATCAGCACCGGGAAGATCAGCGCCTGCGAGCGCGCAAACGCGGCGCGCAGACCGGTCTCAGCCTGGGAAGGCATACGCTTCTACTGAGAGGAAGTCGGAGTGGAGTGAGGATGGGGGCGCGGAGCGATTGCGAGCGGGCGCGGCACGCGAGGCTCTGAAGCCGTCAGACGACTTCAGCCGAACTTCGACGTCTCAAGGTGAGAGCGCTTAAGACGTTAGAAGGCGGATTCGCGGTGAGCGCGGACCGATCGAAACCAAACCGAGCGAGTCGATTGGCAGTGAGGACTTGAGAGAATCGGAGGTTGAATTTGGGAGAGAAGTGAGGGAGGGTTTTTAACCGAAGGGGCTCGCAGTGTCCAGACGGAAAAACCCGGCAAAATGAGGGGAAATCGCATGAAAATCGGCGTCGTGGAATGCCCGAGCGCCCGCGCGTTTGAACGCGGGCGATTTAGCTCGTCTTTAGTTGGCCGGGATCTTTGTGATTGAGTGAATCGGCTATATTCTGGAGGCGTCGCTGGCGTTCAATTGCCGTGCGAGCCGATCCGTCGACGCGAAATACTCCCTCTGACGCGAACTGCCGATGAACCGATCGCCAAAACTGCAGAGAGTCAAATCGCTGCCGTCTCCCCCTGCCCGGCCGGAAGATGCGAACAAGGGGACGTTTGGGCGCGTGCTGGTGGTGGCCGGTAGCCACGGAATGAGCGGCGCGGCGTGCCTGGCGGGGTTGGGGGCGCTGCGCGGCGGTGCGGGGTTGGTGACGGTCGCGTCGCCGTCTGGGATTGTGCCGATCGTCGCTGCGGTCGAGCCCTCTTACCTCACGCTCCCCTTGCCCGAAGACGCGACCGGAAAAATCGCCCAGGCCGCACGGACCACTCTCGAATCGGCGCTCGCGTCGCAAACGACGATCGCAGTTGGCCCCGGTCTCGGTCAATCGCCCGAGCTGGCCGGTCTCGTGCGTTGGCTGTTCGACGCGGTCGATCGGCCGGGCGTCTTCGACGCCGACGCGCTCAACCTCCTCTCAGCCCAT
>DASPSM010000300.1:0-2126 GCA_035623955.1 Planctomycetaceae bacterium | reverse complement strand
ATGACGCTCGGCAAGCACGTCTACTGCCAGAAGCCGCTGACGCATTCGATCTACGAGGCCCGCCGCATGCGCGAGGTCGCCCGCGAGGCGAAAGTCGTGACCCAGATGGGCAACCAGGGGCACGCGTTCGAGGGGGCGCGGCGGATCGTCGAGGTCTTCCGCTCGGGGGCGATCGGCGAAGTGCGCGAGGTGCACTGCTGGACCGATCGACCGAACGGCAAATGGTGGAAGCAGCCGGTGGCCCGCCCCAGCGATCGGCCCCCTGTGCCGGCTGGTCTCGACTGGGACTTGTGGCTCGGCCCGGCTCCAGTACGGCCCTATCATCGAACTTACTGTCCGCACGATTGGCGGGCCTGGTGGGATTTCGGCTCCGGGGCGCTCGGGGACATGGCCTGCCATATCGTCGATTCGGCGTACTGGGCGCTCGAGTTGGGCGCACCGGTCTCGGTGGAAGCGACCGCTCAAGGAGCCACGACAGAGTCGGCGCCGGCGTCGCAGATTATTCGCTTCCAGTTCCCCGAACGGACCTCGCCCTCCTGGGGCCCCGGGACAATTCTCCCACCGGTGACACTGACCTGGTACGACGGCGGGAAAAAGCCCCCCGCGGAACTGGCCGAGGGAAACCCTCTGCCGCCGGGGGGAACGCTCTGGATTGGCAGCAAAGGGACGATCTTCACGGTCGACGACTACAGCATCGTTTTCCGGCTCCTGCCCGAAGACAAATTCAAGGGCTACGAGTTTCCGAAGCCCTATTTGGCGCGCAATCCGCGCAGCGAATACGCTCCCTACATGGAGTGGATCGCCGCGTGCAAAGGTGGCTCGCCGACGCTTTCCAACTTCGAGTACGCGTCACGCCTCACCGAGGCAATGCTCGTCGGCGTGCTGGCCGTGCGGCTGGGCAAGAAGATCGAATGGGACGCCGCCGATCAGCGAGCCAGGAACGCCCCGGAAGCGGAACCGTTGATCCGGCGCAAATATCGAAAGGGCTGGACGGTCTGAGACTGTCCAACGCCGGACACTCAGCTTCTCGAGCAGCTTGCGACCGCCGCGCGTTGTCTGTCGCTTCGGCATTTGCGAAAATCACTCGACGCGGTTGAGCCGTGCAACCGCGGTGCGAGAGAATCGCGCGGAGCCGGTTCGTGGCACGACGCAGGCAACCTCGATTATCCTCGGGCAAGGCGGTCCGGCAATTTTTTAGCGTCTCGGCGCTCGCCGTCGCCGTCAGCCTGTCGAGCCCCTCAGCCGCGGTCACCGCAGGCGAGCCGTCGCGTCCAGTCGTCATTGATCGCGATCTGCAACAGCCTTTCGCGGAGGCCCAATCGCTCATCGGTCGAGAGCATTTTGCCGATGCCATGCGATTGCTGCAGCCGATCCTCACCGATCCTCAGAACAAGCTGGCCTTCCTGAACGGCCGCTACATCGACGCGAAGGGGGCCGCCAATCAGCTCATCGGCTCATTCCCTTCGGGAGGACTGGCGGCCTACGAGCAAGAATACGGCAAATACGCCGATGAGGATCTGCGCCGGGCCCAGGCAACAGGGAAAGTCGAGGACGTGCTGCGCGTCCACACGACCTATCTCCACACGGCAGCCGGACAGCGGGCGCTCGCCGTCGCCGCCGGGATCTTCTTCGATCGCGGTCAGTTTGTGGAGGCGGCCGCGGCCAGCCGCGAGTTGATGGACTCTCCCGACGCGGCAGACCAGTCGGCCGCAACCCGGCTCGTCATTTCGTGGACCCGGATCGGGCAAAGCGATCGAGCGCGGCGCTGGATCGATGCCCGGCGGACCAAATTGTCCAAATCGACGATCGAAGTCCAGGGCCGCCGTTATCGCCTCGATGCGTGGTTGGAAGCGCTTTTGCGCGACGACGGAGCCGTTTCCGCCGGCTCTTCCCCCCTGTCGCCACCGTTTGCCGGAGGACACCCGCAGGCGCGGATGCCGCAGAGCACGCTGGCGCCGACGACGATGGCTCTTTGGAACAAGCGGCTGAGCGGAGGCGGAACCTCGGGCGCGCTGATTGACGAACTGATCGCCAGGCGAGCCGCCACGGGCGTGGCACCGGTTTTTCATGGGGTGCCGCTCGTCGTGGGCGAGACGGTCGTCGTTCGCACGGGCGACGAACTGGCG
>DASPSM010000208.1:0-4760 GCA_035623955.1 Planctomycetaceae bacterium | reverse complement strand
GAATCGAGCGCGATCGAGGTCGTTGAATTCCTCGCAAAATCGTCGGCAGCCGCGCTCATCGACTCGCAACCTGGCGGTGCCGCATCACGCTGGCCTGCACGGTCCCCGCCGCGACGAACACGAGTCCCACGAGAGAGAGGGGCACGGGAAGCAGGATATACAAAAGCAGCCCGACGGCAATCAGCCCAAATGGCAGTTGTCGCCGCGCCACGGGAGCGTACCGATTGCGACCAAAGAGGATCATCGCCAGGACCAATAGGAAGAGCCAGGGAAGCATCCACAAGAGGCCGAACAAAAGTTCCAGCGACTTGCGCGGACGCAGCTCAACCGTCAGCTTCGGATCGCCGCCGACCTTGGTGAACACAAGCTTCTGCCCCTCTTCGGGAATGGCGAAGGCGAGCGAAAGCGTGCCGGGCGAGCGCGGCGCTGAGGCTCCCTCCGGGGCGGGCGCGGCTACTCCCGCGGCCGCAGGCGGCACAGCGCTCACAGGCGTGTTGCTGAAGACGGGTGCGCCGAATTGTCCGAGGCCGAGACTCGATTGAGCGGGCACGCTTTTTCCATCGGCGCCTTTTTTTTCCCCCTTCGATTGCGACTGGGCTTTCAGCGATTCCATTTCTTTCGCGAGGTCGGCAGGCGATTCGGGTTCTGTAATGGTTTCGTCTTTCGAAATCGGCTGTTGCCGATTAAGACCCTGATTGATGCGAAAGCCACCCATGCCGCCGCCAAACGCGCCCTTGGATCGAAATCCAAACTCGCTGGCTTTGTTTTCCTCGGAATTGGCCCCGTTTCTGGCTTGAGGCACGGAATTGCGCGTGAGCAGATCTTGGGCCTGTTCGGATTGCGTTTCCGAAGTGAGGGGTTTGGCCTCGGGTGCTGCTTGCTTCTCCTGCAACCCAGGGACGGCCTGTCTGCGAGCGCGAATTTTCTGCAAAACGTCAGCCCCGGACTGATCCTGCTGGGCCTCTCGACTGAGCGCGCTCTCGAGCTTTGCCAGATTCCCAGACGCGAGACTGGTACTCTTACCGCTTCTTTCCAATTCGAGCACCGTGAGCAGCTGCTTGGCCTCTTCCACGAGGGCCGAACGCTCGAACAGCTCGGCGGCATGCTCGTCGGTCTGGTCGAGATTTGTGTCTTGCGACGACGTCAACACACGGACCTGCTCGTCTTTCGGCAGCCAGACCGTCCAGCGCGTGCGGGCCACGGGGATGCCGTAATCGGCGTCGCTCTCCCACGTCACGACTTGCGGCGCCACCAAGGCCACTTTGTCCCCCGCGAGCCGCACGCCTTGCGGCAGCGCTCCGCCGGCCAGCCGGCCACCCACCACCATCTGGACCTCGAACGAGAGGTCGCCTTCGCTGACTTCCGGCAGCGGAATCAGACTCAGCGACTTGCCTTTGACATTGGATGTCACAGGACGGGCGGGCTTTTGCCGCACCAGCACCGAGAGGATCTCGGACCGCTCCGGAATCTCGACGGCCAGAAATTGGCGCGACAGGTTCTTGACGCGGTACGTCGCCAGCGTTCGCCAGGTCCCTCCCGGCTCGATAACCGTGACCAGATCGGCCAGATTGACGAACGCCGCGGCTCCGCGCCGCACCGAGGGACGATCGAGTCGCCACGAGGCGGTCGCGTTGGGCCGCGTCCAGCGGCCAACGAGCATCGCCTGCTTGAGCAGGTTCGCATCGACTTGCATCGGCAACCCGCCGCGGTCGACCGTCTCGATCGAGTTGCCGGCCGCGTCGGAGAGTTGGCCGGTCGACTGATTGACCAGCGCGAGGAAGTGCCGCTGGATCGCCAGAGGCTCGAACCGTCGTTCTCCATCGCTCGGCCCCTCGGTCTCGAAGCCGAGAGCCGGGGCCACGATCTTGCCGTCCGTTGGGAGGGGAAGCACGGCCGTCGCCGTCAGGAACAACTGATCGGCGACCGGATCCTGCAGCTCGATGGTCCAGCGCACGCGTCCGTTGGGCAGTGCCGTGGAAATCGTCTGGCGCCGCCGCGGATTGGCCGCGCGGACCGCCTGCGGATCGTTCAGGTCGAGCCGCGAGGCCAGCCAGTCGGGCATCGTGAGCACAAATGTGTCTGCGGTCGCCTGCGTGATCGTCCACTGCAGGGCGACGGTATAGAACACGGCCGCGTCGGTGACGGTCACGATCGTCGCGCTGTCGCCCGAAAGTCGCGCGGTCGCATGCGCGAGATTGAGCGAAATCGACGCGGGCTCCAGCTTGCGGCTCTCGAAGGCGAACTGCGGCGGCACGGCGAGCAGCGATTTCATGGCGGACGGAGTCTGATCGGGGCTGATCGATCGCCAATCGGCGGCCTCGGCGATCGTCCCCTGGTAGGAGCCGTCGAGCCAGACCGCCATGCGAGCCTCGGCGCGCCGGGCGCCGGAGAGCGTCGGCACGTCGAGCGTCGTCTTCGAGTCGTCCGGGTTCTTCGCGACCGTACCGTTGATGATCAAATCGAACGGAGCCGATTGCGGGGCGGCGAATTCAACCACCAGGCTTTTCGCCCCCGCCACTCCGGTCTGATACCAATCGGTCAGGGGCACGCCCTCGACCGACAGGACCAGAAAGCCGGCAGGCAGGCGGAACTGTGACCGCGTCAAGGCAATGCCGGCCGGCTGCAGGTGGAACTGACTCGACAATGTGAGCTTGCGGCGGCCGACCAGGACGCCGTACAGCGACGAAACGTCGGTCTGCGAGCTGCGGCGAGAAATGGTCGTCTCGAAGCTGGCGGGCCGTCCCGCGTAGCGGAACGCCGCCTCGATCGTTGCCTCGCGCGGCACTTGGCGTTCGGAACCGCCGGTAAATTCAGCCAGGTTGAATTCGCTGGCGTCGATCCGCGCCGCGCCCGGCAGGTTCGGTCCACGGACCTCGAATTGGGAGCCGGCCGAGAGCGCAACGAGGCCCGTTTCGTGAACGACGTCGCGAGGCGGCGGGAGCACCGCAGCCAATGCCAAGGGTGACTCGCCCACGTCCAGCGGTTGGAAGACCTCCAGATCGACGCTCGTCGAACCGGTGACCTTGCGCCGCAGAGCGACAACCAGCGTTCGCGCGGGATCGTTCCCCTCGATCTTCCAGCCCGCGACGTCGCTGCCACGAAGGTTCTTCAACTTGGAATGCGGAGGCAGCACGAACGTCAATTCGGACACGCCCCCCTGGCGAATCGTCAGCGAGAACCGGCTCGCGATGCGCAGGCCCGCATCGTCAAGAGCCAGCAGCGTCTTGGCGAACGATTCGATCGACTGTGCAGTCGACCCGGCTTCCGTCGTCGGCTGCCAGGACAGCGTGAGGCCGGTTGCGGAGTCGATCGGCACGTCGATCCATTCCTGGCTGCCGTCGGTGCGGCGCCGAAACCCGGCGTCCGCTCCGTTGATCCGCACCGTCGACGCGCCGTGCGGCAGCTCGAACGACAGTCGGCCGCTCGCCACCGGCAGCAAATTCAGCGTGAACTCGCCGCTCGGTCCTGCGACCCGCGCCGGCAGCTCCAGCTCGACGTCGAGCAGGTGAATACCGGCCGACTTCAGCACCACCTCGTATTGCCGCGGCTGAGGTTTTTCGGCCTTCGTGTCTCGACGGGGAACGAGCAGGGCCGGTTTTCCGTCGAGCTGCGCGGTCTTGAGCGCGGCGTCCTGAAACGGCAGGGAGACGCTCGCTGGATGGTCGACCCGCGAATACAGAACGAGGTGTCCCGCGACCGCAACCTGGCCCGAATTGCCGCTTGCTGCTGACTTGTTCGAGTCCGCGGGCGCGACCACCTGGGCCTTGTAGATTGCCTCGGTGACGAATGCCTCTTGCAGTGGATGAGTCCCGAGCGGCTGTTCGGGATGCGCCCGGTTCCACAGTTCCAGAAATGCTTCCGGACCCAGCAGCACGCGGCCGGCCGCCAGTGGATCGTGGTCGGAATCGTAGGGGATCACCGCGGCGCCGCTTACCGGAGGGCGCGGCGCGACGATCGATGGAGAAGCTTTCGATTCGGCGGCCTTTCCTTCGTCGCTCTGCGCCGCAGACGGCACACTCAGCAGGGCCGCGGCGAGCAAGGCAGCCGTTCCCGCAGCGCCCAGGCGACGAGAAGGCGTGGAACGCGTTTTGGCCGCGGGCGCGCGGCGATTCCAGCTCGCGACGGCGCTCGGCAATTCGTAAAGCAACCACGCGCCGATCCCGCACAGCGTCCCCAGGAAGATTCCATCCAGCCAGACTTCAAAGTGGACGGGGACGACGCCGGCCAGCGCAAGCGGCAACAAAAGGCCAACTGCTCCGACGATTCCTTTAGACTGCCACGAGCGCCGCCGCAACAGCCAGAGCGCTAGTGTGACGATCGCGACAATGGCGCCGCACAATGCGCGGTGGGCAGCCAGGCTCTCGAATTCCACGTCGAGCAATGGTGGCTGCGCCTCGGCCGACTCGCGTCCGATGTACTCGAACGTGCGCACAGTCGAATTCGACTGCGGCTCGAAGCCGATCGCGACCGAAAGGCGGGCGCCGCTCTTGTCCTTTGCACGGGATTATCGGTGAATTCGGCGAAGCCTCCCTTCTGCGGGGGCCGAGCTTGCAGCGGAGCGGGAGTTTGGAGAGGCGGCGTGAAAGTGTCGTCGGCAGCCCGCTCCTTGTCCGCCGGCACCGCTTCTAGGCGCTCCTGCTGGCTCTTGTTTCGGTCTGGCTCGGGATTCAGATCCCGATGCAATTGGTAGGCGTGCAAGGCCGGCTCTTCTGACTTGGCGGAAGCCGGCCGCGCATAAGGCGTCGCGGCGAACTTAGCAG